>JBJOPU010000035.1:0-9237 GCA_046050505.1 Actinomycetota bacterium | reverse complement strand
TTCGTCAGACCTGATTCGCATTGCCGACATTGGCATCGCGAACACCATCGCGGGATTCATTCTCCCGATCGCCACTCTGCCCGGCGAGATCATGACGTTCACCGTCGTGCTTGTCGTGCTCTCGATCACTCAACCCCTCGTGGCTGCGATCTCGTTCGTCTACCTTGGGCTCGTCGCGATCGTGCTCTACTTCTGGATCTCACGACGCGCGAGCGAAGCGGGCCGCGTGGGATTGCGCTATTCGATGACCGTCTCGCGGCTGATCACGGAGATGGTGGGCGCCCTCAAAGAGATCACGCTGCGCGACAAGATTGACGAGGTCGCCGAAGTCGTGCGGGGCAACCGGGTGCACACGGCGCGGGCTCGCGCGAACATCCAGATTCTCGGCAATGTTCCGCGCGTGGTGCTCGAAGCCGCACTCATCGGTGGATTCGTGCTCGTGGGCGCGGCGGGCTATCTCACCGGCGGACTCGCTGCTGCCGTCACCTCGATTTCCCTCTTCGCCCTCGCGGGTTTTCGCTTGATTCCGTCGATTCAGCGCCTTCAGAACGTGCTCACTCAGGTCACGACGGCCGTGCCCTACGTCGAGACGGTTGTGGGCGACATTCTCGATGCTCAATCGGCACGCGCCGAGAAGCCTGCCGAGAGCGTCGCGCCCATCAACATCGAGTCACCGAAAGCGCTGACTCTCGAGGGCGTGGGCTTTCGCTACCCCGGCGCCGACCAGTGGGCGGTGCGGGGTGTTTCGCTGAGCATTCCCTTCGGATCCACTGCCGCGATCGTCGGGGCTTCGGGCTCGGGCAAGTCGACGCTGATCGACCTCTTGCTCGGTCTCATCGAACCCGAAGAGGGCGTCATCGCCATCGACGACACTCCTCTCACCGATCTCACTCGGTGGTGGCGCGCACGCGTGGGTTATGTGCCGCAAGAGGTGTCGCTGTTCGACGCGTCAATCGCCCAGAACGTGGCCCTGAGCTGGTCGAACGATGTTGATCGAGACCGCGTCATCGCTGCCCTCGAACAAGCGCAGCTGTTGCCCACGATCGAGGCTCGATTCGGCGGCATCGACGGCGGCATCGGCGAACGCGGCCTCTCGCTCTCGGGCGGTCAGCGCCAACGTCTCGGCATCGCTCGCGCGCTCTATTCAGAGCCGCTTGTGCTCGTGCTCGACGAAGCGACGAGTGCCCTCGACACCGTCACCGAGGCCAGCGTGACCGAGGCCATCACGGGCCTCAAGGGGCGCGTGACGACGGTCACGGTCGCCCACCGGCTTGCGACGATTCAACACTCCGACCAGATCTTCTTCATGAGCGACGGCGTGCTCGCCGATCGAGGAACCTTCGACGAACTTGTTGCGTCGAACTCTGAGTTCGCCCGCCAGGCGTCGCTCGCAGGCTTGACCGGCACCTGGGATGCCTAGGGCGCACAACAGGCGTCAGCGACCGTGACACTATGGGGGCATGTCATCGCGCCCCCGGATGCTCATTGTCTCGATTTCGCGCATCGTCTCTGACCCGCGGGTGCTCAAGCAAGTGCGGCTCTTCACCGCCGACTATGACGTGACCACGTGTGGACAAGGGCCCGCCCCCGAGGGCGTCGTCGAGCACCTTGAAATTGATGCTGATGCCCGCGGCTGGGTCGACGACCGCGTCGCCCTCATCACGCGCCAGTACACGCGCGCCTACGAGAACATTCAAGGGGTTGCCGCCGCGCGCCGGCTGCTCGCGGGATCGCGCTTCGACATCGTGCTCGCGAACGATCTCACCACGGTGCCGTTGGCCCTTTCGCTCTCTCCACGACTCGGCGTGCACGCCGACCTGCACGAGTTTGCCCCGCGTGAGAAAGAGAACGAGCTCACCTGGCGGCTGTTCGTTGCCCCGTTCTTGCGGTGGCTGTGCCGCCGATACCTTCCGCTCGTGGCGTCGGCCACCACCGTTGCCTCGGGCATCGCTGCCGAATACGAAAGCGATTATGGGGTTGAGTTCGGCGTCGTCACCAACGCTGCTCCCTATGTCGAGCGCGAACCGCGTCCCGTCGGTCAGCCGATTCGCATGATTCACAGCGCGGCCGGGCAACGTCAGCGTCGCCTGGAGAACTTCATCGAGCTCATGCGCACGGCGCCCCCCGGCGTTGAGCTTGACCTCATCGTCATGCCCAACGAACCGGCCTACGTCGCAGAACTCAAGGCATCGGGAGCCGACGTTCCCGGGCTGAGATTCGTCGACCCGGTTCCGTATGCGCAACTCGTCGAACTCGTCGCGAGCTACGACGTTGCCCTGAACTTCTTGCCCCCCTTGAGCTTCAACCAGCTGCACGCTCTTCCGAACAAGTTCTTCGAAGCTGTTCAGGCACGGGTGGGGCTTGTGATCGGCCCGTCGCCCGAGATGGTCAGCATTCTCGAGCAGTACGAGCTGGGCGCGGTATCTCGCGACTTCGAGGTGTCATCGCTTCGCGAGGTGCTCGCGACGATGACCCCCGAGCGCGTCATGGAGTGGAAGAACGCCGCACACCGAGCCGCGCACGCGCTATCGGCAGAAGAGCAGAATCGCGGCTGGAGTGAGCCGATTGCCGCGCTCGTCGCACGGAGCAACGCCGGCTAGACGAGCGCCGACGCCACCATCACGCGCAGCGGCGCTTCGCGGGCAAAGAGGTGCCGGGGCGACCGGGTGACCACCGTCGCCGGGGTTCCGAACCGACGCCGACGCGCAGCACGTCGCGCAAGCTCGTCTGACGTGCTCTCGAGATCGAGAAGCGCATCAAGCAGCTGGCGATCGGCGATCGACAGCACGTCAAGGGCGGTTGGGGCGAGGTGCTGTAATCCGCCGATCAGCTCTGCCAGTTCGGCGCGCTCACCCGGCTGCCAGCCCGTCGAGGTCGATCCACGAGTCGCCACAGCGAAAACGTGCACGCGCACGAGCTTGACGACGATCGCGTGGCGCGCCGGGGCGGGCAAAGAGCGCATCCACCGATCGTCGATCAAACGGTCGAGCGCACTCACGAGCTCGCGCAAGGGTCGCGGCGTTTCCGTCACTCGCGGTGCAACACCACCGCCCACTCGGTAGGCGGGGTCGCCCGCGGCATAGCCGATGCGTTCACCCGAGAACCACAGTCGCAGCGAGAACTCGTGGTCTTCGCCGGTGGTCACCCCCGGTGTGAATCGCAGGTCGAGGCTGTCAACGACGTCGCGACGAATAATGCCCAGAGGTGCGGTGCGATAGGCCAAACGGTCTTTGACCGGGTGCAACGCCCCACGGCGCCACGGTCGGCGCGGAGGAGTGCGCACCGTTGCGCCACTCGCCCCTCGCACGGGTGCGATGACGGCGGCGAAGTTGTGTCGCTCGGCACGCTCAACCCACGCGGCGAGCGCGGCGGGCTCGAGCGAATCATCCGACCCCATGACCGCCACGTAGCGACCCGTCGCCGCCGCGAGTCCCACGGTGAAGGGGCCCGCGGGGCTCGCAATACCGTCTTCGCACGTCATGAAGCGCACAGCATCCCGATCAGCGGGCGAGACGATCGCTTCAATCTCGGCTTGCGCGATGTTGTGACACACGACCGTCACGCGCAGGGTCTCGCCCAGAGTCAGCCCTTGCTCGCGCATCGACGCGATGGCACGGGCGAGCGGCCGACGACTGTCATGAATCGCGATGACAAGATCAACGATCGGGTCAGACGCCGCGGTTGTCACGGCCGTGCCACCAACTCGTCGACGACGCGCACCGCCGCATGACCGTCGCCATACGGGGTCTCGTCGGTTGCGGGCGGGTGAGCACGGCCAACCACGGCGGCTAGTGAACCGAGGTCGTCGTTGACGAGCACGTTCCAGCTGAGTTCGACGGTTTCTACCCACTCGGTCTCGGGGCGCAACGTCGTGCACGGAACCCGCAGCAAGAACGCTTCTTTCTGCAGGCCTCCCGAGTCGGTCACGACGCCGGCGCTTCCGAGCACAGCGCGCACCAGTTGTGGGTACGCGAGCGGAGCCACCGGCACGACGGATCCCGCATCGAGAGCAACACCGTACTCATCGGCAAGCTTGACCAGGCGCGGGTGCGCAAGCAGGTAGACGGGCTTGCTCAAGCGCCCGAGATTCTCGATGATCTCCGCGAGTCGACGCGGGTCATCGGTGTTGTCAGGGCGGTGCAGGGTGCTGACGTAATAGCCACCGGCATCCGGATGCCCCGGCAACGCAATGTCGTCACCCTCAACCTGCGCCCGCACACGGTAGAGCACGTCGGTCATGACGTCACCAACGAGCACACTGCGGTCAGCCAAGCCCTCGTGGGCAAGGTGCTGCATCGCGACCTTGGTCGGAGCAAGCAACAGGTCTGCTGCATGATCGGTCAACACCCGGTTGTGCTCTTCGGGCATGCGGCGATTGAACGACCGCAGCCCCGCCTCGAGGTGTGCGACGGGAAGATGCATCTTGACCGCGGCGACCGCGGCGGCGAGGGTCGAGTTTGTGTCTCCGTACACGAGCACCCAGTCGGGGCGGAACCGCTCGAACGCCGTCTCGAGGGCCCCCAGCATGGCGCCGGTCTGCGCGCCGTGAGAACCCGAGCCGATGGCGAGATTGAGATCGGGGTCGGGAATCGCCAGGTCGCGAAAGAACGCGTCTGACATGAGCTCGTCATAGTGCTGGCCCGTGTGCACCACGATGTGCTCGGCGCGCCCGGCAATCGCGTGCGCGATCGGAGCGAGCTTCACAAACTGGGGCCGAGCACCGACAACGCTAAGAATTCGCACGAACCCAATCTAGACGGTCGGTGCCGCGAGGAACGGGGCGAGCACGTCTGCCGAACGACGGCCGTCATGCACAGCGAGAACAAACTCGCGGCCCAGCGCAGCTCGACGTCGCGAGCCCTCACGGTCAGCCACAAGTCGACGAATGACCGACTCGATATCGGCCGCGGCACTCTGCACAATCGGCAACTCGAGCCCCGTCGCTGCGCGAACGTAGTCGCGCACCTGATCGGTGACCGCGCCCACCACGAGCCGCCCGGTCGACAACGCCTCGCAACCGGCGACGCCGTAGCTGCCCAGGCGAAACTGCTCGAGCACGATGTCAGCGTCAGAGATCGCGTGCACCATCTCATCAGCACGCAGCCCTTCGAGGCGCCGGTACTCAATGAGTCCCTCGGCGTCGAGCGCTCTCATGGCCGGATCGATGAGATCGGATCCCTTCATGATTCCGCGACTCGGGGCGTGCACGACCACGGGCACCTCCCGCGTCAACACGGGTTGGGCCTCGGCCCACTGGTGAGTGTCGACGACGAGGGGAAGCCACTCTGCCGTCGGCACGTCGCTCAGCAGGTCAGGGGTCGAGACAAAGGTCGTCACGCCCAGCTCATCGAGCAGTCGACGATTGGCGAGCGCGGCACGCTCGAGCGCGGGGGTCGTCGACATGAGCCCCGGCGCGAACGGCGAATCAGGGTGGGTCGCCGCGTGGCGACTCGGCAAGCGAATGTCGGTGCCGTGGCACAACATCGCCACGCGCACGCCATGGTCGATGAGCTCGCGCACTTGGTCGGCGACCGAATCAGGCGTCAGAGCGCCAAAAGGCGCACGCTCGGCCTCGATGATCACGTGGGTGAAGCCCGAGAGCACAGCATCCCGTTGCGACCGCTGCCAGCGACGCGACGCAACATAGGCCCCCACGGGCACCTCGAGGTCGACCGGATGCCCGAACTCGCCGCCGAGCCGATAGGCCATCGTGACCGCGCCCACGTCGGCGAGGTGCCGCTCCGCAGCCCGCGCCCAGCGCGTGCCCTGACCCGCCCAGTTCACCGGTGCCACGAACAACCGCACGGTCGTGGCCAGTGGCACGGGTGGGGGTGGAACACTCGCCGGCGAGTAGCGATAGCGCGGGGGCAAGAGCGCACGAATGACCGACTCGGGCAGCACGGCAACGACCGCCCTCAGCAGGGTTCGAGACGCGCGACTCGCGAACGACCTCAACGCGTCGACCATGGTCACCGATTCTAGGGCCGCTCGAGGGTGCTGATATCGTTCGGGATCGTGAGCGCGCCCCCCGAGCCCCGGATTGAGTCGCTCACCGGTCTGCGGTGGTGGGCCGCTTTTGCCGTGTTTTTCTACCACATGGCGAATCTCGCGCCGCTGCCGATCAACGAGGTTCTGCGCTACGGCAACTACGGCGTCATGTTCTTCTTTGTGCTGTCGGGGTTCGTGCTCACCTGGTCAGCCCAACCGGGCGTTGCGGTGTCGACCTTCTACTGGCGCCGCTTCGCGCGCATCTATCCCGCGCATTTTGTGGCACTGCTGCTGGCGGTTCCCGTCTTCTACAGCTTCACGCCTGACGCTGCCGAATGGTGGGTGAAGCCCGTCGATCTCGGCATTCTGCTGCTCTCGGTGTTGCTCATTCAAGGGTGGTGGCGCGAGCCGACGATTCTCTTCTCGGGCAACCCCGCCGCGTGGACGCTCACGGTCGAAGCCTTCTTCTATGCGATGCACCCCGCCATCAGTCGCGTGTTGAGACTGGTCGGGTCACGCGGAGCCCTCATCGTGGCCGCCGCGATCGTCGTCGGCTCGTTCGGCTGGCGGTTCGGCGCCGTGCTCATTCCCGACGTGGCGGCGGCGGTGCCGCTGCCCATCGCCCGACTCGGTGAGTTTGCGCTCGGCATGTGCCTCGCCCACGCCATGCGGCACGGCTGGCGTCCGCGTCTCTCCGTGTGGATTCCGATGATCTTTGGAGCTCTCGTGCTCGTGATCGCCACGGTCGATTCCGTGACCGAGTGGATGGGCCCCGTGCGCACGGTCATTCGCGATTCGGCCACCGAGTGGATCTTGGTGTTCTGCGCCGCACTCATCGTTGCCGTCGCCGCCCGCGACCTTGCGGGCGGCCGGTCACTGCTGCGTCACCCCTGGTTGGTGCGCCTGGGTGAAGCCTCGTATGCGTTCTACCTCGTGCACGCCACGATCGTGTTTGCCGTTCTCGGGTGGGTGGGCCCGCAACCCGGTGGCTGGAGCGCACTCGTGTGGTACCCGCCGCTCTTCATCGGCGCTCTTCTCGTGGCCTTTGCCCTCCACCTCGGCGTCGAAAAGCCGCTCGAGCGCCGCATGCGCCGCGGGTGGGATGCGCGGCTTGCGGCACGCGCGGCCCGCGCAGCGGAGCAGCGCGAGGCCTAGGCCGCGCCGCTAAGCGTCGGGTGCGGTTGCGCGCCGGGCCGACTCCACGGCGTCGGCCGCGCGCTCGGCCACTGCCCGCAACGAGACGGCGTCGAGCGCCCATGCTGCCTGCTGGGCACGCTGCTCGGGCGTGGGTGCGCTCGCTGCAATCGTGCGCAAGTGGTTGGCCACCGCATCCGCGTCATGCGCCACCGCGGCACCGAGCGGGGCGCTCGACGCGAACTCAGCGCCGGGCCCTTCGCCCGAATACAGAATGGGCGTGCCACACGCTGCCGCCGCATACATCTTGGTCGGAAAGGCGAATTGGTAGCCACCGTCGGGCTTGACGCTCGCGAGGGCCACCGCGGCACCGCGCAGCCACTCGGCCACGTCGGTGGGCGCAACGGTCGGGTGAAACTCCACGCGACCGGGGGCGACGGCGTCAGCGCGCTCGCGCAACTGGTCACGTTCTGACCCCGAGCCCACGAACACGAGTCGAAGATCGGGAACATGCGCCATCGCCTCGACGAAGACTCCCGCGCCGTGGACTTCGGATGCCGTGCCGGCGTAGAGCGCGTAGGGCACCTCGGCCGCGCACGCAGGGCCGTCGATGCCGAACACCGCCGTGTCGATGCCGTTGCCCACCTCGTCGATACGCGAGGCGGGAACACCCAGTTCGACGAGCCGAGCAGTGACGGTGGCCGACACCGAGAGCACACGGGCGGCGCGCGCCCGCACCCGACGCTCCATCCAGCGCACCACGCGCACGACGGCACCGGGGCTGCCGGCGCTCGCCGCGGCATCCGCCAAAATGTCGGCCGAGTAGTAGACGAAGGGCCGGCGCAACAGAGCGGTGGCGACGAGAACCGACAGGCCCGTCGTCGGCGGTGGCTCAACAACGTAGACGTCGGCCCGTGGCACGACGAGCAACCGGAAGAACAGAGGAATGTCAAAGCTCAAGTAGGGAACGTAGCCGCGCACGGCACCCGTGCGATCGCGGAGCACCCGCGCTCGCCGCACCCTGACGCCCGCGGGAGTCGCGCCCACAACACTCGCCGGAACACGGCTCGTGAGCACCTCGACCTCGTGGCCGCGGTCAACGAGTTCGCTCGCGAGAGCCGACAGGCGAAACGATGCCGCCGCCGGCTCAGGCGCGAAGATGCGGCTCGCGACGATGACGCGCATGGTCAGAAGCTGACCGACTGGCCCGTTCGCGCCGACTGCAGAACGCCCTCGACGACCTCGAGCGTGCGCAAGCCCTGTCGCATCGTCACCACGTCGGTCTGGTGGCCGAGCACAGCATCGCGGAAGGCCTCGTGCTCGACGCGAAGGGGCTCACGCTTGGGGAAGGCATAGCGAATCGTGTCGCCCTCGCTCACGCCGCGGAAAGCCGTGACCGACTCCCACTCCAGCGGAAAGGTGCCGTTGGCATAGAACGTCAGGTCACCCGTTGCCGTGTCGGCGACGAGTGCGCCGGCTTCACCCGTGGCGATCGTGATGCGCTCTTTCATCGGGCTCAGCCAGTTGACGATGTGGTTGACGATCACGCCGTTGGCCAAGCGGCCCGACGCGATAATCATGTCTTCGTACTCGCGCCCCGACTTGTGTGCCGTTTGGCCGTAGACGCTCGCGTACTCGCTCTGCACGACCCATGCCGTGAGGTCGATGTCGTGGCTCGCGAGGTCTTTGCCCACGCCGACGTCGGCGATGCGAGCAGGGAACGGGCCCTGCCGACGCGTGATCACCTGGTAGACCTCGCCGAGCTCGCCCGCTGCAATACGGCGGCGCATCTCTTGCAGAGCAGGGTTGAAGCGTTCGATGTGGCCGACCGCCCCGATCAATCCTGCCGACTCGAAGGCGTCGACCATGCGCTGCCCCGCCTCCAGAGTGTCGGCAATGGGCTTCTCGACGAGCGTGTGAACCCCGGCTGCCGCGAGGGTGAGCGCGGCATCCTCGTGAAATCGGGTGGGAACCGCGACGACGGCGATGTCGACGCCTTCCGCAACGAGCGCGTCAATGTCGGGAAGGATCGGCAGGCTCCCGGCAACCCCGTGGGGGTCTCCGCCCGGGTCAGCGATGGCGACGAGGTCGACGCCGTCGAGCTCACGCAACACG
>JBJOPU010000034.1:0-9602 GCA_046050505.1 Actinomycetota bacterium | reverse complement strand
CCCTTCGACTCCGCCGGCTGCGGGTCGACTCACGGTCGTTCTCGGCATCACGGGCGGAATCGCGGCGTATAAGGCCGTCGGTGTTGCCCGCGAGTTGGTGGTTGCTGGCCACGATGTTCACATCGTGGCAACCGAGGGGGCTTTGCGTTTCGTGGGTCGACCCACCCTCGAGGCGATTAGTCGAAATCCGGTACATACCGACCTGTACGAGGGTGTCGCTGAGGTGCGGCATGTCGCCCTCGGGCAACGCGCTGACCTCATCGTGATCGCCCCGGCCACGGCACACACCATCGCGTCTCTCGCGGCCGGCCTCGCCGGCGACTTGCTCGGGACCACGGTGTTGGCGAGTGCGGCGCCACTCGTTGTTGCCCCCGCGATGCACACCGAAATGTGGGAGCACCCCGCGACGGTCGCCAATATTGCCACGCTCCGCTCGCGTGGGGTCACCATCGTTGGTCCTGATTCGGGGCGGCTGACAGGAACTGATGTTGGCGCCGGGCGCATGTCAGAACCCGCGGTGATCGCTGCAGCGGCACTCGCGGTCGTCGGGCCGCGAGACCTTGCCGGGCGCAGCATACTGATTTCTGCGGGAGGAACCCGCGAGGCGATCGACCCCGTGCGCTTTATCGGCAACCGATCGAGTGGCAAGCAGGGCGTCGCACTCGCCGAGGCCGCTCTCGCTCGGGGAGCCTCGGTCACGCTGGTGGCCGCACACCTCGAGGTCGATTCACCGTCCGCGGCCACCGTCGTCACCGTCAGTTCGACGAGCGAGCTGCAATCGGCGATGCGCGAGCACGCTGCCGATGCCGACACGGTCATCATGTGTGCGGCTGTCGCCGACTTCCGCCCCATTACTGTCGCTGCCGGAAAAATCAAGAAAGACGCCGTGGGAAACACCCTCAGCATCGATCTCGAGCGCACGCCCGATGTTCTCGCGGGGCTCGCCGCCGAACGGCGCCCCGGTCAACGCGTGGTGGGTTTCGCGGCCGAAACGGAGCCCGACGATGATCGCCTGCACGAGATTGGCGCCGAGAAAGCGCGTCGCAAAGGCGTCGACCTTCTCGTCGTCAACCGCGTGGGACTCACGGAGGGCTTCGGCGCAGCGACCAATAACGTCATGATGCTCGACGGCGACGGTAGCGTTGTGGCACGGGCCGCGGGCGACAAGCTGTCAGTGGCGCACCGTATTCTCGACCTGCTGGTCTAGCCGGAAGTGCTCGGCGTGACCGTGCATTTCGCCGAACGATGACAGGAAACTCATGACCGCGCTGCGACTATTCACCTCTGAGTCGGTCACCGAGGGGCATCCTGACAAGATCTGCGACCAGATCTCCGACAGCATTCTCGATGCCCTGCTCACGGTCGACCCGCAGAGCCGCGTTGCTGTCGAGACGCTCGTCACGACGGGCCTCGTGCACGTCGCCGGCGAAGTGACCACGAGTGGCTATGTCGACATTCCGGGCATCGTGCGCCAGCGGGTGACCGAGATCGGCTACACCTCGAGCGACGTCTGGTTCGACGGCCGGTCGTGCGGTGTCTCAGTCTCGATAGGCGAGCAGTCACCCGACATCGCTCAGGGAGTCGACGCCGCGTTCGAGTCGCGTGAGGGTGACAGCACCGATGCGGACGATGTGCAAGGCGCGGGCGACCAGGGCATCATGTTCGGCTACGCCACGAACGAGACACCGCAACTGATGCCGCTGCCCATCTGGCTGGCACATCGTCTCGCCGAGCGTCTCGCCGAGGTGCGTAAGCAGGGCGTGCTTGACTACCTCGCGCCCGACGGCAAGACGCAGGTCACGGTCGGCTACGAGGGCTCGGTACCGCGCACGGTCGAGACCGTGGTGCTCTCGACCCAACACTTGCCCTCCGTCACGACGGCTCAGTTGCGCGACGACGTTCGGCGCACGGTCATCACCCCCGTACTCGAAGCCGCGGGCTTCGACGCGGATTCGCCGCGCGTGCTCATCAACCCCACGGGCCGGTTCGAGATCGGCGGGCCGCAAGGTGACGCCGGGTTGACCGGGCGGAAGATCATCGTCGACACCTACGGCGGTGCGTCCCGACACGGCGGTGGCGCCTTCAGCGGAAAAGACCCCTCGAAGGTCGACCGGTCCGCCGCCTACGCGATGCGGTGGGTCGCCAAG
Organism: Actinomycetota bacterium; assembly: GCA_046050505.1. Classification (GTDB taxonomy): domain Bacteria; phylum Actinomycetota; class Actinomycetes; order Actinomycetales; family Microbacteriaceae; genus Microcella. The sequence continues at coordinate 7,455 of JBJOPU010000034.1, read as the reverse complement.
AACGCGGTCGCCGCAGGGCTTGCCGATCGCTGTGAAGTGCAAGTTGCCTATGCGATTGGCACGGCTGCCCCCGTCGGCCTCTATGTCGAAACGTTTGGCACCGCGCACGTCGACGAGACGCGCATCATCGACGCGATTCGCACGGTGTTCGACTTGCGCCCCGGCGCGATCATTCGCGATCTCGACTTGCTGCGCCCGATCTACGCCCAGACCAGCACCTACGGTCACTTTGGCCGCGAGTTGCCCGACTTTACGTGGGAACGCCTCGACCGCGTCGACGCGTTGCGCTCGGAGGCCGGTCTCTAGCGTGGCCCCAGCATCCATCGCTCGGGTGCTGCTTGAATCGCCCCTGCCCCAGCTTGATCGGCTATTCGACTACCGCATCCCTGAACGGTGGCGCGAGCTAGCCGTGCCTGGAGTGCGCGTGCTCGTTCCCTTGCGTTCTGCGGGCAGGCAAGCAAAGGGATTCATCGTCGAGGTCGTCGATGAAGTGGGTTACGACGGTGTGTTGAGCGAACTCGACGACGTGGTCTCGGCGGCGCGGGTGCTCGACGCAGAGGTCTGGCGGCTGATCCGGCGCGCGACCGATCGTGCCGCGGGAGTTGCGGCTGACCTCGTTCGGCTTGCCGTGCCGCCTCGCCAAGTGCGAGTAGAGAAGGCCTGGCTCGCTCGTCGTGCCGAGTCTCCCGCGGCGTTCGAGGCGCGGCGTGCCGCGCATCCGGTGCCGCCCCCCATCACTGGGTACGCACCGGAAGCCTTTGTCGAGCTGCTGCGGATGGATGACGTACTCACGTCATCCGCCGATGATCGCTCCGGGGCATTGCGCCGCATTGCGCTCACCGGGGTCTCCGCACCCGTTGAGATTTCTCCTGGGGTGTGGGTTCCTGCGAGCTTGCGCACGCTGGCGGAACTTGCCGTCGCGACGCTAGCCGGTGGCCGGAGCGCCATCGTGAGTGTTCCCGACTACCGCGATCTTGATCACCTCGCTGCTTGTCTTTCTCTGCTCGTCTCGGCCGAATTCGTCGCGCGAATCGATGCCACTCAGCCTGCCGCTGATCGCTACCGGGCCTACTTGCGCACGCTCGAAGAGCGCCCCGTGATCGTCGTCGGCAATCGATCGGCGTTGCTTGCTCCCGCCCCGGCGCTCGGGCTCATCGCCGTGTGGGACGACGGTGACTCGTTGCACGTTGAGCAGCATGCGCCGGGCATCCACACCCGCGATCTCGCCCTGCTACGCCAAGAGGATTCGGGATGCGCACTCGTGCTCGCCGCCCACGCGCGCAGCACCGACGTGCAGCGTCTCGTCGAGGTCGGCTGGCTCACTGCTGTCGAGCCCAGCGGTCGGTGGCGCCGCCGCATCACCCCGACCGCTCAGCACGCTGCGCGCGACTCCGCGACTCACGGGAGGATTCCGTCGACCGCATGGCGCACCGTGTCAGATGCTTTGCACCATGGTCCCGTGCTCGTGCAAGTGGCGCGACCCGGATTCGCCCCGCGACTGGCCTGCACCGACTGCGGCGAAACAGCGCGATGCATGACCTGCCAGGGGCCGCTGGGCGTTGCTCGAGCCGGCGCTGCTGCCTCCTGTCGGTGGTGTGGAGCGATCGCCGCTGACTGGCGGTGCTCAACCTGCAACGGTGAGCGGTGGCGTACCGTCGGCCGCGGGGCGAGCCGCACCGCCGACGAGCTCGGCCGCGCCTTTCCGGGGGCCCGCGTCGTGGTGTCTGATGGCGCAACACCACTGCAGAGTGCACCAGGCGGCCGAACACTCGTCGTGGCGACGCGCGGCGCAGAACCTCTCGTCGCGGGTGGGTACCGGGCGGTGTTGCTCCTCGATGGCGAGGGCATGCTCGCCCGTGAAAGCTTGCGCGTCGTTGAAGACTGCGTGCGCTGGTGGTGCAATGCTGCGGCACTCGCTGCGCCCGATGCACCCGTGGTTCTCGTCGGCGTCGGGGGATCGGTGGCGACGGCACTGGCGACAGGGCATCCGGAGCGCATCGCCGCCGCTGAATTGGCTGACCGCCGACAGCTTCGTTTCCCTCCCGCCATACGGGTTGCCGCGCTCGCGGGAACTCCGGAGGCCGTCGCGCGCGCGACGGCGGCCCTCGACGACCTCGACGGTGTTGACGTGCTGGGTCCGATCGAACTCGATGAGGGGCGTGTGCGCGCAATCGTGCGACTCGACTACGCGCGGGGTGCCGAGGTTGCCGCCCGCTTGAAGGCAGAGCTCGTTCGCGGGGCGACCGCCCGCGCACCACGGCTTCCGGGCGCTCCACCGCGCCGCCGGGTGCCGGCATTGCGGGTGCGGTTCGATGATGCCGAGCCGTTTGACGACCCGGGTGGTCGTGGGGGAAGCGCCTGACTCGGGTCGGCTAGCGCCGCGCGCGGTCGGGAGCGTGGTGGGCATCCGGTTGAATGGAGCCATGCCCGCGTTGCGTCTCGTCGTCGCCGGTAGCCCCGCGGCTGCTGTGCCCACCCTGGCGAGCCTTGCCGAGAGCGAGCACGACGTGGTTCGCGTCATCACTCGGCCCGCGTCGCTGCAGGGTCGCAAGCGCGTGCTGACTCCCACGCCGGTTGCCGACGAGGCCGCCCGCCGGGGGCTTACCGTGCTCGAAGCCCGTCGCTTGGGCGAGATCGAGAGCGAGTTGCTGCCGCTCGACATCGACCTGGGAGTGATCGTTGCTTACGGTGCACTCGTGCGCGAGCCTCTGCTCTCGTGGCCGCGGCTGGGGTGGATCAACCTGCACTTTTCGCTGCTGCCGCGCTGGCGCGGAGCAGCCCCCGTACAGCACGCCGTCATTGCGGGCGATGCCCAAACCGGAGCGACGGTCTTTCAGCTCACCGAGGGGCTCGACGAGGGTGACTGGTATGCACGCCTCACGACGCCCATCGGCGCTCACCGCACGGCAGGTTCGCTGCTCGACGAGTTGAGCGACTCGGGCGCCGCCCTCGTGCGCACGGTCGTTGACCAACTCGCGAGCGGCACCGCGGTGGCCCGCCCTCAAGAGGGCGCGGTGACCCTGGCCCCGAAGCTCAGCCGTGACGATGCCCTGTTGCGCTGGGCCGACAGTGCCGAGCAGGTACATCACCGACTGCGCGGTGTTACCCCCGAGCCGGGAGCCTTCACGCACGCGGACGGGCTGGTCGTCAAGGTGCTCGACGCCGTCATTGCGCGGGATGCTGCACCGCTGTCTCCCGGACACCTGCGCCGCGAAAGCTCTCGCCTGCTCGTCGGCACGGCCACTGATCCTCTCGAGCTCCTACGGGTGCAGCCCGCCGGAAAGCAGGCAATGGCGGCGATCGACTGGGCCCGCGGTTTGCCTGCTGATCGACTGCCGGTGTTCGCGTGAACGATCGGCCCCAGTCAGAAGGGTCGAAGGCCCGTGCGCGCACGACGGCGACACCTCGTCAGGTCGCCTTCGACGTTCTGCGAGCGGTTGCCGACGACGACGCGTATGCCAATCTGCTGTTGCCCACGCGATTGCGCCGAGCCCGACTTGTCGGTGCAGACGCAGCTTTCGCGACCGAGTTAACCTACGGAACGCTGCGTCGACGGGGACACTACGACCGCATCATTGCGCACGCCGCGGGGCGCACGGTCGAGGCGATCGATCCCGTGGCCCTCGACGTACTGCGGCTCGGCGCACACCAGCTGCTCGGAATGAGCACTCCCGCCCACGCCGCGGTGTCCGAAACGGTCGAGCTGACGCGTCGCGCGCGCGCGGCCCGCACGACGGGGTTCGTCAACGCCGTGCTGCGCACGATCTCGCGCGATGACGACGCGACGTGGACGGCTCGCTTGCTCGAGGGCGTGACCGACGCCACCGAGCGTGCCGCGATCGAGCACGCGCACCCTGCGTGGCTCGTGCGGGCTTTGCACGCAGCGCTCGCTCGTGAAGATCGAGAGAGTGAGCTCGAGGCCTTGCTCATCGCTGACAACGCGGCTCCTCGGGTCACCCTCGTCGCCCTTCCCGGATTGAGCGAGCCGGGTGATCTGGGTGACCGCACTCTGTACTCGCCCGTGGGGGCACTCTCGGCCGCCGGAGACCCGGCCGCCAATCCCGACGTGGCTGCCGGTCGTGCGCGCGTGCAAGACGAAGGCTCGCAGCTAGCCGCACTTGCGCTCTCGCGCGCGCGCCCGGCCGCGACGGGGGAGCGGTGGCTCGACCTCTGCGCGGGCCCGGGTGGCAAGGCGGCTCTGCTTGCCGCCGAGGCTCGTGCCGCCGGTGCGGTGTTGACGGCCAACGAGGTCGTTCCCGCGCGGGCCGACCTGGTGCGCCGTGCACTCCACGCAGTGGACCCCACGATCGCGGTGCGTGTCGGCGACGGTCGAGAGATCGGTGCGCTCGAGCCGAACAGCTACGACCGCATCCTGCTCGATGCGCCCTGCACGGGCCTCGGGGCTTTGCGCCGCCGTCCCGAAGCCCGCTGGCGAAAGACAGCCGATGACGTCGCCCCGCTCGCATCGCTCCAAGGCGAGCTTCTGCGCAGCGCACTCGCCGCGTTGACGCCCGGAGGCGTGCTGGCCTATGTGACGTGCTCACCGCATCCGGATGAAACGACAGCGATCGTGGATGCCCTTCTCACCGAGCGCCCGCACGACGTCGCCCCGCTCGACACCCAGGCCGTGCTCGCGAGCATCACGCGCACCCCGCTCGACCTCGGCGACCTCGCGCACGGAGCCGCGCAACTCTGGCCGCACCGCCACGGAACCGATGCCATGTTCATCCAGCTCCTGACTCGCCGGTGAATCGTCGCACCACGAGGCTGAGTACGCTGGCGACGTGACCGTGCGCATCAATCCGAGCATCCTGTCGGCCGACTTCGTCAACCTGCAGCGCGATGTCGAGCGCATTGCCAGTGCTGACCTTGTGCACGTCGATGTCATGGACAACCACTTCGTGCCCAACCTCACCTTTGGCCCGCAAATGGTGGGCCGACTGCAGGCAATCGCCCCGGTTCCGCTCGACGTACACCTCATGATCAGCGATGCCGACCGTTGGGCGCCAGGGTACGCCGAGTTGGGCGCGTTCTCGGTCACTTTTCACGCCGAGGCCGCGACCGATGTCGTCGAGACAGCGCGGGCCTTGCGCGCACGGGGGAGTCGGGCGGGCCTTGCCGTGAAGCCCGGCACCTCGATTGAGCCCTACCTCGACCTGCTCCCTGAGTTTGATCAGGTGCTCGTGATGACGGTCGAACCAGGATTCGGTGGGCAATCGTTTATGGCCGAGACAATGCCCAAGTTGCGTGCCCTGCGTCAGGCGGTCGATGCCCACGGCCTTGACGTGTGGCTGCAGGTTGACGGCGGCATCGCGCTCGACACCATCGGTATCGCGGCAGAAGCGGGCGCTGACACGTTCGTCGCCGGTTCAGCCGTCTACGGTGCTGCGAACATCGAATCGGCGATCGCCGAACTGCGGGCGGCTGCGCAGTCGCACCGACACTGAGCGGCGCATCCACCACTCGTCGAGGTCTGGTTGGATGGAGTCATGAGCCAGAACACGAAGCCCGAGATCGACTTCTTCGAGGGCCCCGCGCCCGCTGACCTCGTCATCACCGACCTCGTCGTCGGCACGGGCGCCGAGGCGCAGCCCGGTTCGACCGTCGATGTGCACTACGTCGGTGTTGAGTTTGAGACGGGCGAAGAGTTCGATGCTTCGTGGAACCGCGGGTCGTCGATCAACTTTCCGCTCGGCAGCCTGATCGCGGGCTGGCAGAAGGGCATTCCGGGCATGAAGGTGGGCGGCCGCCGCCAGCTGGTCTGCCCGCCGCACCTCGCCTACGGCCCCGCCGGTGGCGGTCATCGACTGTCGGGCAAGACCCTCGTTTTTGTGATCGACCTGCTGGGCGTTTCCTAGTCCTCTCGAAAAACGCACTGCGCCGGGCCGGTACCCTGGGGCGGTGAAGACTTTCGACGGGCTGTTTGCTGAGCTGAGCGAGAAGGCGCGCCTGCGCCCCGAGGGGTCTGGCACCGTTGCGCAGTTGGATGCGGGCATCCACGCCATCGGCAAAAAAATCGTCGAAGAAGCCGCCGAGGTCTGGATGGCCGCCGAGTACGAAAGCGACGAGTCGACGGCCGAGGAGGTCTCGCAGCTGCTGTATCACCTTCAGGTGCTTCTGGTCGCTAAGGGGCTCACTCTCGACGACGTCTATAAGCACCTGTAGTTCCCCCCACCACACCCACCGCCCGACGAGGGCGCATCGCTCATGAAGAGACCACGCCATGCTGAAGATCGCGGTACCCAATAAGGGTTCGCTCTCCGAGACCGCTGTCGAGATGCTTGTCGAAGCGGGCTACGCCGGTCGCCGTGACCCCCGCGCCTTGACGGTCAGCGATCCGCGCAACGGGGTGGAGTTCTTCTACCTTCGCCCCCGCGACATCGCCACCTATGTGGGCTCGGGTGCGCTCGACGTCGGCATCACGGGCCGCGACCTGCTGCTCGACTCGGGTTCAGCGGCAGTCGAGATTCAGCCCCTCGACTTTGGCGGTTCGACGTTTCGCTTTGCGGCCCCTCCGGGCACCGTCTCCGCTTTAAGCGATCTCGCAGGCCTGCGTATCGCCACGAGTTATCCGAAGCTTGTCGGCGATTTTCTGGCTCAGCACGGCGTCTCCGCGACGATCGTGAAGCTCGACGGCGCGGTCGAGGTGTCCAATCGTCTCGGTGTCGCGGATGCGATTGCCGATGTTGTAGAAACGGGGTCGACCCTTCGCGCCCAGGGTCTCGAGATCGTCGGGCCGGTGATTCTTGAATCGACCGCGGTGCTCATCAGCGCCCAGCCCGAGCGCGCCGGGATAGCCACGCTCCAACGCCGACTGCAGGGCGTTTTGGTCGCCCGCCAATACGTCTTGATCGATTACGACCTCCCGATCGCGCTCCTTGAGCGCGCGCAGGCCATCACGCCGGGGCTTGAATCTCCGACCGTGTCGCCTCTTGCCGACGGATCGTGGGTTGCTGTGCGCGCCATGGTTCCGCGTGATGAGACGAACCACGTGATGGACGAGCTCTACGAACTCGGCGCGCGTGCCATTCTCGTCAGCTCGATCCACGCCGCGCGCATCTGATGAGCGTTTCGGTGCGCGTCATCCCGTGCCTCGACGTTGCCGCGGGCCGGGTCGTCAAGGGTGTCAATTTTCTCGACTTGCGCGATGCCGGTGACCCCATTGAACTCGCGCGCACCTACTACGAGCAGGGTGCCGACGAGATCACGTTTCTCGACGTGAAGGCCACGGTCGATAATCGCGAGACGATGTTCGATCTGGTTCAAGCCACCGCCGAGCAGGTGTTCATTCCCCTCACGGTGGGCGGGGGAGTGCGCACTCGAGACGATGTCGCGCGGTTGCTCGCTCACGGCGCCGACAAGATTGGCGTCAACAGCGCCGCGATCGCCCGCCCAGCGCTGATTGACGAGATTGCAGATCGCTTTGGTGCGCAAGTGTGCGTGTTGTCGCTCGAC
>JBJOPU010000033.1:0-9730 GCA_046050505.1 Actinomycetota bacterium | reverse complement strand
TAGAACGGCGAACCTCGAGCTTCTAGGGAGCCTGGTGGTCGGACTGGACCTTGAGCGTTTCTTCGCGACGAAAGTCAATCGTGGGAACGCGTTCAACGAGCCGTGTCTCAGACTTTGCCTCGTGGGAGGCTCGTTTATCGACATTCTTCTTTATGAAGTGTCTACGGGCCAGTGGCCGTCTCAAGAGAGCCTTACTCAACTGGTAAGCGGTTCCGGACTAGAACTGAACTAGTGTGCCTCTTGAACCGGCAGTCGGGACATTGCCAGCGTGAACCCGACATGTTTCGCTCCCTCACCAGCGATGTAGAGACGGTCATGGGCCCAGATTGTGCGACTCGCTATCCGGTCGCCCTGACACTGGAACCGCACGGCGCTAATGAGCGCGCGGGGTGCCGTCGGGCAGCACGGCCGTGCCGGCCGGGGCCGGGGAGCTCGCCAACTCGTGGTCGGCGTGCAACCACACGACGCCGTGGGCGGGCAGGGTGAGGCCGGCGCGCAGGGTGTGGCGGGCATCCGTCAGCAGGTCGATCATGGTACCGGGCAGGCCCGAGAGGGTCAGCGCGGCGATGGTGTGGGGCTGGTCGGCGACGTTGGCGAAGCAGACGATGGCGCCCGCGGGGCCGGGGCGCTGGTAGCCGAGCACGTGCGGGTTTTTGGTGTCGAAGCCGATGAGGGTGAGGCTACCGCCGCAGGCGACTCTTCCTTATCGCTTGCGCTCGACGGTCGCTGAAGCGACCACCAGTTGCCAACCGTGACAAAGCCCAGCTAGCTCGAGTCCCGCGAGTCCTCGCAAGGTGCCGTCTCTGGCCTGTTTCCGTCATCGGCGTACCAAACGCCCTCTTCGAATTGAGACGTTTGCCATTCACCAACGATGTTGATCAAGCGGCCATCCTCGGCAATTCCGTCAACGATCAATTTCACATCCCAGTTGCCAACCAACAGCGAGCTCGGCTCGAGGGCGGTTCGCATACCGTCTGGCGCCACACCGAAGGTCACTTTGGCGGCAGGTTCCAGGTTGGATATGCCCTCTACAACCCAGGCGTCCTCCCAAAGCGACACGTCGCTCGACCCGACTGGGATCCGTTGAACCGAAAGAGCCTCAGCCTGGATCGGCTCACAAGTGATGAACTGCACACTCGAGCCCTCGACCTTCATGTACACCTGATCGACGGGCGAACACGCAACCAGCACGGTTAGGCAGGTCACGAGCAGGACAATCAGCATTCCTGAGCTTCGCCCCGCACCTCGCTTATGCAATCGCCCTCACTTCCTCACTGTCGTGCGGTGGCCTTCTGTAACCACCATCCACTCGACCGGCTTCGATCTCAGCCCGGTGGACATAACAAGTCCAGGTTCCGCCACCAACTTAAGCGATAACGAATGCGTCCGCACCGGGAGCTGACCTGTCCTGGGTTCCGCGGTTCAGCGCCGAGTTGACATTGTCCTCTACACGGTGCTTGAGGTTCTGCGCCCGCGGGGTGCCGTCGGGCACACGGCCGTGCAGGGAGGCCCGGGAGGGTGCCGGCGGCGAACCCGGTCGCGGATGGGCTCTCGGCGTCGGAGTTGGCGTATGACGCGCACGGCAACACGACCACGTTTGCTGATCAGGCGTTGGTGTTTGATGTGGCGAACCGGCACATGTCGACCACAATCACCGCTGCCGAAGGCACGACGACGATCACGTATCTGCGCGATGCGGGCAACCGCATCGTGTCCCGCACAGTCGATGCTCCCGGCACCGAGAACGACCTCACCACTCGCTATGCCCACACGGGCTCAGCTGACGTGTCGGGGCTGGTGGTGGATGCTCTGGGCGCGATCACGGAATACACCGTCTCCCTTCCCCGTGGTGCTGCCGCACGGTTCGTGATTGCTGGGGAGGCTCAGGAGCAGTGGACGTATCCGAACATGCTCGGCAGTGTCATCGTCGAAGCGGACGGGGAGGGTGTGCGGGTCGGGGCTGTGGTCAGGTATGACCCGTGGGGGCAACCAATCGACCCGGTCACGGGGCGGATCGGCACCTCGGCGGCGGACGACGCTGTGATCGACAACGCTCCGGGCGATGCGGACTATGCGTTCGTGGGTGGGCATCGGAAGCTCTACGAACACCAAGGCACGGTGGCGGTGGTGCAGATGGGGGCGAGAGTGTATGTGCCGTCGCTGGGTCGGTTCTTGTCGGTGGATCCGGTTGAGGGTGGGGTGACGAATGCGTATGACTATCCGGCGGATCCGGTGAACAAGCTTGACCTGACGGGGAAATGGGCACAAGCAGTTCTGGGGATCCTACTTGTGGCAGCTGTGGTGATCGTCAGGGTATTGATTTCCGTCGCGCAGAGGCTCCTGCCCCGTATTCTTGGCCGAAATCCGACGACAGTGTCCATGCCGAGGCCCCCAATCGCGGCTCCCGGAAGTCGACTGGTTGCCCCGCCTAGAACGGATACGCAGAATCAGAATCGTCCGATTCCCTTCCCGGCGGGCCCGAGCAGTTACTCTTACCGGAACAATCCCCACATCGTGTACGTGATCTCCCCGGTGAACGTCCCAAACGACGTCTGGAAGTACGGTATTTCTCATGTCGGTGAGAGTCGTCCGCTCGGCCAGATTTCTGCATGCGAGGAGCACTTCAATGACACTTGCAGACATGACGTGTTGCACAGGGATGTTCCCACGTGGGAAGCAGCCAGATGGCTTGAAGCGAGATACGTCGAGTCTTATGCGGCGGAACACGATGGGTTTTGCCCGCCAGGTCAGCCAGTGAGTTGCAGGTGAACGTACTAATAGGAGACGAAACGGACATCAGCGCCGCATGGTACTCGGGCAGGACCGTGCGTACCGTGAGACGCATCGGCGCCAGTCTTGTCGAGGAGTTCACCATGATCACCAACGAATCCGATGACGTTGAGTGGTGGCTCAACTACATCGGCGGCCATAAGTCTGTTGTCCTTGATGACAAGGAGTTCGAGCCGAGCCCGAAGGTGGGCATTCCGGCTACCGTCTATCGTCGCGAGTGGCATCGCGGTGTCGACAGCGAGCTGGATCGCGAGTTGCTGCACAGGTTTGATCAGCTAGCGCGCTCGCGTCAGCGCGCCAAGCTGGGCCTTGCTGCAGCACTCGACATGCAAAGTGTGGAAATCGACCAAGGGCGCCGGAAGGAGAGTTACGCACGCAACTCTGTACCAATGCGACCCGACGATCCGTGGGCGGATGCGGAGGTTGCCTACGAAGACTACTCGGGCTATCTGGTTCTCGAGACCGATGATTGGTGGATCGAGGCCGTGTACTACGGGGTGACTCCTGCGTTTCCGCAGGAGGAAGAAACGGCCCCCGCCCGTGCGGCTGCCTACTTGCAACGGGAAGTTGCTGCCACGGGCGGTCGCGTGCTGGTGTCTGGCGGGCCTTTCAGAACCGCCAGGGCACAGAATGGGGATGGTGTCCGTGGCCCCTGGTCGAACTCTTTCGGAGCCACCACGCGACTTGCTCGAGGGTTGACGATCTTCCATCCCGAGCTTTCGACGGAGATCACGTCCGAGTTGGGGCTCTAGCGCTTCTCTTGGCGTGTTCCTCAGTCAAGGGATGAGGTGTTTACGTGTCGTACTCGAACCCGTCCCATGGCTCGGAAAACGCGATGCTGTTGCCCGGGTGCAACTCAACACGCTCGTAGCCGTCGTCGTTGAGGTAGATGAGTCCGAAGGTGATGCCGTCCCAGTCGGCAGCGAACGGAGCGACCGAGATCGGTGTCAATTCAATGCCGCCTAGTTCGTCGATGAGTGTCTGGGCGACATCGGTGCCGGCGGCGCCGGACTGACCGGTGGGCAACATCTGCGGTCGACTCATGTCGCGAACTGTGAGTGACTGGAACACTCCTTCGGCGCTCCACACGAATGCCGCGGCGAAGTAGACCATTTCACCCGGCCCGAGAATCTCGAACAGGCCATCCGTCACGAACACTTGCCGCCCGTCTGGCGTGACGCCGACGTGCTCGGTGTGATAGTCGTCAGGCACGAGTTGAATGCGCTCCGGGCCGCCATCGCTCATCGTGATCGCCATGTCGGGAGTCTATCTCTGACGCTCACACTGAGCTGCCCTGGCCTTCCCGGGTTCTACTTGTGGTCAGATCACGTGACCATCGGGGCACCTGACTCGTGTGTCAGGCCCGTGGTGACAACCTTCTATGGACGGTGCCACTGAGCCCGTGGCGTGCCGTCGGGCAGCACGGCCGTGCGGGCCGGGGCCGGGGGAGCCCGCCGACTCGGGGTCGGCGCGCAACCACAGCACTCCGTGGGCGGGCAGGGTGAGGCCGGCGCGCAGGGTGTGGCGGGCATCCGTCAGCAGGCCGATCATGGTGCCGGCCAGGCCTGAGAGGGTGAGCGCGGCGATGGTGTGGGGTTGGTCGGCGACGTTGGCGAAGCAGACGTTTCTGCGCGCTTCTGCGACGCGGCGGTAGAATCTGACTGAGGCGTTGGGAGGGTGACGGTGACAACACGCGTTGGTGACGTGGACCTCTTGCGTAACGCTCGGGTGTTCTACCGCGATGTGAAGCCGTACGAGGCGCCGAACGATCTTGCGGAGCTTGCTGGCCCAGCACAGGGCACTGTGACCTTGCCCCGCAATGTCTATTGGGGTCCGTGGCCAGAGGCGCACCTGGGCATCGAAAGCGACGTGCTTAAGGCCTATGAGGCGCTTCTGCGCGAAGGGCGCGCGTCTGATCAGAAGGCCCTGATGAATAGGGAGCTTCTGGTCACAGTGTGGCCGCAACTCGTCATGCCCGAACGAGTTCGAGAGTTGTGGCAGACGCGTTTTGCTGAATTGCCGCGCGGGTGAATTACCCGGCAGAGCTCCAGCGAATGCTCACGATCAAGGCTTTGCGCGCACTTGACGGAAAGGGATTCGCCCTCGCAGGGTCGGGCGCCATTCGAGAGCACGGTGTGGTCGACCGGTTGACACGCGATGTCGACTTGTTCACCAACGGCGCGAATCCTGAAGAGTTTGCCGCAGCGGTGAACTTGGTGGTGGCCGAGTTTTCTCGCGACGGTTTCGAAACGCAGGTGGTTCGTCAATCTGACGCTTTTGCTCAACTGCTTATTTCGACCCCTGATGGGCAGAGCGTCGAAATGGATCTCGCCGTCGACTGGCGCGAACGTGATGTTGTGCCGATGAGCGTCGGCGACGTGCTCAGCCTGGAAGATGCCGTTGGCAGCAAGCTCAGCGCTCTGTACTCACGGTGTGAGGTGCGGGACTACATCGACGTCGACGCTATTCGCACCGATGGTCGTTTGACTGATGAGCAGCTTCTGCGAGAGGCGAGCGAGCGCGACCCTGGTTTCGACCCGATCATGTTCGCCTCGCAGCTCGACCGCGTGAATTCGCTGGCATACCGGCGGTTCGAAGAGTACGGCTTGAGCGAGCAGCAGTTCGAGGCACTGAAGCAACGTCTCGTTGCGTGGGCTTCGACAATTCGTCGATCGCCCCCGCGAGATAACTAGGGCGCCCGCGGGGTGCCATCAGGCAGCACGGCCGTGCGGGCCGGGGCCGGGGCGCTCGCCGACTCGGGGTCGGGGCGCAACCACACGACTCCGTGGGCGGGCAGGGTGAGGCCGGCGCGCAGGGTGTGGCGGGCATCCGTCAGCAGGTCGATCATGGTGCCGGGGAGGCCCGAGAGGGTGAGCGCGGCGATGGTGTGGGGTTGGTCGGCGACGTTGGCGAAGCAGACGATGGCGCCCGCAGGGCCGGGGCGCTGGTAGCCGAGCACGTGCGGGTTTTTGGTGTCGAAGCCGATGAGGGTGCCGCCGCTGAACTCGGGGGTGGCGCGGCGCACGGCGATGAGGTGCTGCAGGCCCGCGAAGATGCGGCCCGCGTCGGTGGTGGAGTCGGTGCGCTGCGCATAGAGCTCGGCGGGGTAGTGCGGGCGGTGAGCCCAGCGGCTGTCGTCGGCCTGGGCGGGCACGTCGGCCCAGTGCGGGTCGTTGAGTTGGCCCACTTCGTCGCCCAAGTAGATGAGCGGAATGCCGCCCGTCGAGAGCACGATCGAGTGGGCGAGCAGAATGCGGCGGATGGCTCCGGCGTAGCCCGCCTCGAGGCCCGCGAGCGAGGCCGTGGTGCCCGAGATGCGGCAGTCGCCCGTCTTCGGGTTGTCTTGAAACGGGATGCCCCGGGCAAAGCTGCCGGGGAACCGGTTGACGAAGAAGTTGTTCAAGAAGCGCCGGTGGTCGAAGCCATCGATGCCGAACTCGGCGGCGTCTTCGTCGGCGAAGGTCCAGCCGATGTCGTCGTGACTGCGCACATAGTTCACCCATGCCGTGCCCGGCGGCAGGTTGTGGCGGCGGTCGAGCGCTTGCTGCAGCAGGCGCGCGTCGCGCGTGGCGAGCGAGTTCCAGATGAGCGCCATTTGCAGCGGGTTGTAGCTGATGCGGCACTCGTCGACCGAGATGTATTCGACCACTTGGTCGGGGTGCACGATCGCTTCGCTCTTGAACATGACGGCGGGGGCCGCAATGCGCAGGGCCGCCGTGAAGATCTGAATAAGCAGGTGCGCTTCGGGCAGGTTTTCGCAGCTCGTGCCCAACTGCTTCCAGATGAAAGCCACGGCGTCCATGCGCAACACGTCGATGCCTTGGTTGGCGAGAAACAGCATTTCGCCCGCCATGGCCCGCATGACCGCGGGGTTGGAGTAGTTGAGATCCCACTGGAAAGTGTGGAAGGTCGCCCAGACCCAGCGCTCGGCCTCGGCGAGGCTGGGCACGGTGCCGTCTTGGTTCGGAAACGGAACGAAGCTGCCCGGGTGGTCATCGGGAAAGATCTCGCGCACCGTCGCCTCGAAGGCGTCGGGCTGGTCTCGGCCGTCGAAGACCCAGTAGTAATTCTCAAACTCTTTCTCGCCCGCGATGGCGCGGCGGGCCCACTCGTGCTCGTTTGAGGTGTGATTGAAGATGAAGTCGAGCACGAGGGCGATGCCGTTGGCGCGCAGTTCGGTCGCGAGGCTCTGTAGTTGCGCCATGTCACCCAGCGCCGGGTTGACCTCACGGTAGCTCGAGACGGCGTAGCCGCCATCGCTGTTCTCGGCCGGCGCCTCGAAGAGCGGCATGAGGTGCAGGTAGGTCAGGCCCAATTCTCTGAAATACGGGATGCGCGCGCGCACGCCCTCGAGATCGCCCGCGTAGCGGTCGACGTAACAGACGCCCCCCAGCATCTGATTCGACTGAAACCAGTCGGGGTCGGCCAAGCGAGCCGCATCCACCGCGCGCAGCTCGGCGGGGCGGTGTTGCCACGACGAGGCGAGCTGGGTGACGAAGGCGGCGAGCTCGGCATCGACCCGTTCTGAGCCATAGAGCTCAGTCATGAGCCCGTGGATGCGCGGCATCTCGACCGACGTGCGCTCGACAAACTCTGCCCACGCGGCAGGGTCGGTCTCGGGCAGTCGCGCGTCATCGAGCGCGTGCATCCACGGGTGGGTCAACAGCACGGGGGTCAGTCTAGGGTTCTATGCCACCGGTTGCACAGATATTGTCCAACTGGACAACTCGTGAGACCATAGAGCCATGCACACGACCGTTTTCGAGCGCAGTCGCCCCGATGCCCGCCTCATTGCCGAGAGCCTCGAGGGCTCGCGGCTGCAGCCGTTCTGGCTCGATGACCTTCCCGATCGCCCGGCACAGCCCGCGCTGACCGGTCGCGAGACCGCCGACCTCGTCGTGGTGGGCGGTGGCTACACCGGGCTCTGGACGGCGCTGCTCGCGAAACAGCGCGACCCCAACACGCGCGTGGTGTTGCTCGAAGGCAAGCGCATCGGCTGGGCGGCGAGCGGCCGCAACGGCGGCTTCGTCGAAGCCACGCTCACGCACGGCGCCAAGAATGGCGAGACGCGGTTTGCCGACGAGCTCGAGACGCTCGACCGCATGGGCATGCAGAACCTCGACGAGATTCAGGCCACGGTCGAGACCGAAGGCTGGGCCGTGGACTTTGAGCGCGTCGGCTCAATCGCCGTGGCGACCGAGACCTACCAGGTGGCCGACCTCGAAGCCGCGCACGACGGCGAGCACGAGCTGTTCTACGACGCCGCCGCGATGCGCGCGCAGATCAACTCGCCCACCTATGAGGGCGGGCTGTGGTCGACGCGCGATACGGCGCTCGCGCATCCCGGAAAGCTCGCGATGGCACTCATGCAGGCGTGCCTCGATGCCGGTGTCGAGATCTTTGAGTCGAGCCCCGTCGCCGACCTGAGCGCCGAGCGCGATGCCGTGACGCTCACCGTGCGCGGCGGCGGCACCGTGCTGGCCGCGCGCGTGGCGCTCGCGACCAACGCCTTTCCCTCGCTGCTCAAGCGTTTTCGCCTGCACACCGTGCCGGTCTACGACTACGTGCTCATGACCGAACCGCTGACGGATGCCCAACTCGCCTCGATTGGCTGGCAGGGTCGCCAGGGCGTGGCCGACAGCGCCAACCAGTTTCACTACTACCGCCTGAGTGCCGACAACCGCATCTTGTGGGGTGGATACGACGCGATCTACCACTTCGGCGGGCGCATTCGCCCCGAGTACGACGATCGTCGCGAGTCGTACGAGACCCTCGCAAGCCACTTCTTCACGACCTTCCCGCAGCTCGAAGGCGTGCGGTTCACGCACCGCTGGGCCGGCGTGATCGACACGTGCAGCCGCTTCTGCGCGTTTCACGCGACCGCCCACCAGGGTCGCGTTGCCTACTCGGCGGGCTTCACGGGCTTGGGCGTCGCGGCCACGCGCTTCGCGGCCAACGTCATGCTCGACCAGCTCGCGGGGGAGACGACCGAGCGCACCTCGCTCGACATGGTGCGCAGCATGCCGCTGCCGTTTCCGCCCGAGCCCGCGACCTACCCGGCCGTACAGTCGGTGCGCTGGGCGCTCGACCGCGCAGATCACAATTCGGGAAAGAGAAATGCGTTTCTGCGCACGCTCGACGCTGTGGGTCTAGGGTTCGATTCGTGACCCTTCCCCTCGACGCAGCCACCGTGCTGCAGGCCCTCGAGCTTGAGCTCGAGCACGAGCCCGTTGACGCCGCTCAGGTCGTCGACGGCTCGCCCACGACGGGCATCGCCGCACTCACCGAGCTCGACGAGTGGGAGGTGGGGGTGTGGGAAATCACGCCCGGCACCGTCACCGACGTTGAGGTCGAAGAAGTGTTTATCGTGCTGCGCGGTCACGCGATTCTGCGCCGTGGAGACGGCACCGAGGTCGAGCTCACGCCCGGCAGCGTCGGTCGCCTCGACGACGGCGAAGAAACCGAGTGGCGCGTGCTCGAGACGCTGCGCAAGATCTACATCGCCTGACCACACTTCGCACCCCTCGTAGACTCGAGGCATGCGCATCCACGTGGCAACCGATCACGCCGGCCTCGAGTTCAGCCAGACGGTGCGTGAGCACGTCGCCGCGCAGGGGCACGAGGTGCACGATCACGGGCCGCAGGTCTACGACGCGCTCGACGACTACCCGAGCTTTTGCATCAACGCCGCACGGGCGGTCGCGCGCGATCAGGCCGCGGGCATCGAGGCGCTGGGCATCGTCTTTGGTGGGTCGGGCAATGGTGAGCAGATTGCGGCCAACAAGGTGCAGGGCATCCGTGCCGCCCTCGTCTGGAGCGACGCGACCGCCCAGCTCGCGCGCGAACATAACGACGCCAACGTCATCGCGATTGGGGCGCGCCAACACTCGGTGGACGAAGCCCTGCGGTTCATCGACCTCTTCATCAGCACGCCGTTTCA
>JBJOPU010000032.1:0-9807 GCA_046050505.1 Actinomycetota bacterium | reverse complement strand
CCATCGATTACCCCGACGCCGCCACCTGCCTCATCACCGCAGCACCCGCCGACGATCCACGACTCGTGGTGACCGTCACCGTGAACTCCGTCACCTACACCCGGGAGTACCGACCATGACCATGACCCCCGAGCAGGCCACCTGGTTCGCCGATATCGCAGAACGCATCGTGACGAACGTCGAGCACGTTGTGGTGGGCAAGTCGTATGTGATCCAACTCAGCCTCACCGCGCTGTTGAGCGAGGGCCATCTGCTTCTGGAGGACGTGCCCGGCACGGGTAAGACGTCGATGGCGCGTGCGCTTGCGCAGAGCATCCGCGGAACGACAACCCGGGTGCAATTCACTCCTGATTTGCTCCCCGGTGACATCACGGGCATGACCGTCTACGACCAGCGTTCGGGTGACTTCGAGTTTCACCGCGGACCGGTCTTTGCGACGATCGTTTTGGCCGACGAAATCAACCGAGCGAGCCCGAAGACACAGTCCGCCCTGCTGGAGGTCATGGAAGAGGGCAACGTCACGATCGATGGGGTGACGCATCCGGTGACGCCCCCGTTCCTCGTCATCGCGACGCAAAACCCGATTGAGCAAGCGGGAACGTACCGTTTGCCAGAAGCGCAGCTCGATCGTTTCCTCATGAAGACCGCCATCGGCTACCCCGACCACGCCGCGACCGTGCGCATTCTCGATGGCGCTGGCGGCGCACGAGCCGCCGTTCTTGAGCCTGTTGTCGAGCTCGACGTGGTGCGCGATCTGATTGCCGTGGCCAGGACCGTCCACGTAGACCCCGTGATTACCGACTACGTGGCGCGCGTCGTTGAGGCGACGCGCTCGCACCCTGATGTGCGGCTCGGAGCGAGTGTGCGCGGGGCGCTCGCCCTCGTGCGGTGTGCCAAGACGTTCGCGGCGATTCGGGGTCGCCACTACGTGATCCCTGATGACGTCAAGGCACTCGCCGAACCCGTGCTCGCGCACCGACTCGGCCTCGACCCCGAGTCGGAGTTTGACGGGGTCACGGCGGCGAGCGTCATCGCGCAAATTGTGCTCGAAACGCCACCGCCGAGCGATCGGATCGCTGTGTGACGACGGCCCCGCCCGACCGCTCGCGCACGAGCCCACCCTCCGCCACGGCAACGGCGGGGGGTTCGCGGCGCGCGCTCGATGAATCAACCATTGGCTCGACCGTCACGACGGCGAGAACGCGGATTGTTGGCGAGCGAACAGGATGGGCAGCGGATGCTGTGGTGGCAACGGTGCGCGCCGCTCGAGCACTCCGCTCGGGCGCAACACAAACACTGCGCGCGATCTCTTCGGTCGTCACTCCTCTTGGCTGGACCGTCGCCGTCGTTGTTCCCCTCGCCCTTGTAGGTGGCTACGTCTGGGGGTGGAGCGAGCTGATTGTCTGGGGAGTCACGGGGGCAACGCTCGGTCTTGTCGCGGCGCTGTACCTGATCGGACGCACGCGACTGTCAATGACTCTGGTGCCGCCGACACAGCGCGTCGCCGTCGGCGACCACGCGGTGGCGATCCTCCACGTCACCAACCCCACTCGCCGCCGGTCGTTCGGGCAGGTCGTTGATGTGCCGGTTGGGCGTGACATCGTCGAGGCGTCGATCGTCGGTCTCGCGCCGGACCATACGACGGAGCGCGAACTCGAGGTGCCTACTGGGCGTCGAGGGCGCTGTGCTCTCGGTCCCGTACGCACGGTGCGCGCCGACCCGATCGGGTTGGTGCGCCGTGAGATTGTCTACACCGATGCGCTCGACCTGATCGTGCATCCACGAACCATCGACATTCCGTCAACCTCGAGTGGACTCGTGCGCGACCTTGAAGGTCAGCCGACGCGTGACCTCACCCCGAGCGATCTCGCGTTCCACGCGCTGCGTGAGTATGTGCCCGGCGATGACCGGCGCCACATTCACTGGAAGTCGACGGCGAAGACGGGTCGCTTCATGGTGCGTCAGTTCGAAGAGACGCGCCGAAGCCACCTCATCGTCGCACTGAGTATCGCGAGCATCGACTTTGGCTCTGACGAAGAGTTTGAGCTCGCCGTGAGCGTCACGGGCAGTCTCGGCGCGCGCGCCATTCGCGATGCGCGCGAGGTGTCGGTCGTCGTGAGTGCGGTTACTCCTGAGTTTGCGAAGCGCGCCGTCGTGGCCGTGCGTCCCCTTTCGACGCTGACCCCCACGCGAC
This sequence comes from Actinomycetota bacterium, assembly GCA_046050505.1. Lineage (GTDB taxonomy): Bacteria > Actinomycetota > Actinomycetes > Actinomycetales > Microbacteriaceae > Microcella. Next base: position 7,613 of record JBJOPU010000032.1, on the reverse strand, counting down.
TACTCGATGACCTCGCACTCGTCGACCATGGCCCCGCCGCGCTCGGAATTCTCGATGTTGCACGGCTCGCTGGCGATAGCGCCCGCGGCGTCTCCGTTGCATTCCTCGTCGTCGGATCGACCGTCACCCCTGCTCGCCTGAGAACGGCCGCTGCCGGCTTTCCGCCCGCCGTGGAAGTGGTGGCGATCGTGTGTGATCCCGAGCACATTCCAGGGCGGCGTCGGCTGGGTACGTTCACGGTTGTCACGATCGGTTCGCTCGCCGACCTGCGCCGGGCGATGCGGGGGGCGGTCTCGTGGTGAGAGCATCCCGAACGCCCCAACGCCGCGTCGCTCGCCGAATCGTGCGCGAGCCCGCCTCGCGCGCGGTGATTGTGTCTGCGAGTGTTTTCTCGGTGGTCGCGTGGGTGATCGTCGCTGTCGTGCTGTGGCCGATCTATCGCGACGGCTCGTTCATTGTGCTTGCTGCGTTGGCCATCGTGCTGGGTACCGCCATTGCCATTGTCGGCACGCGGTGGAGCTGGCCAGCGTGGGGTGTCGTGCTCGCGACCGTCGCCACGTTTACCGTCGTGGGAGTACCTCTCGCGGTACCGGGCAGGGCCGCCTACGGCATCTTGCCCGAGCCCCAGGGGCTGCTTGACCTGTATGCGGGAGTGGTTCTGGGGTGGCGGCAACTGCTCACGATTGATCTACCGGTGGGTGCGTATCAAGCTCTGCTGGTTCCCGCACTCGTGCTGCTGTTGGTCGGTCCGGTTCTGACAGTCTCAATCGCCGCGCGATCACGAGTGGGGGAGCTCGCCGCTCTCGTGCCGGTTGTCGCGTTTGTGCTCGCGGTCGCCATCGGGCCCGAAGAACCGACGGTTCCCATCGTTAGCTCGATCGCTCTCGTGACGACCGTCTTGCTGTGGATGGCCGTGTGGCGCCGCCACCGACGTCGTGTGGCCGTCGGTACCGCCGCCTCTGGCGACTCGCGATGGCTCGGCCTTCGCTCGATCGCGGCCGCCGTTACCCTTCTGCTCGTCGCGACGGGGGTGGGAGCGGCGGTGGCGGCACTGACGACGACCGCTGACGGTCGCACGGTTCTCCGCACTGTCGTCGAGCAGCCATTTGATCCGCTCGACCAACCAAGCCCACTCTCGGCGTATCGCGCGTCGTTCTTGCCCGCGGTCGCGAACGAACCCGCGCTCACGATCTCGGGCGCTCCCGCCGGAGCACGCATCCGCATCGCCGTGCTCGACAGCTATGACGGAAGTGTCTTTGCGGTCGGTAGCGACAGCGTTGACAGCGCGTCGGGGCGCTTCGTGCGCATCCCGACCGAACGCGACCTCGCGGGCGCCGCGGGTGAGCGCGTGAGTGTGGCGGTCGAGGTGCACCGTACCTCGGGGGTGTGGTTGCCCACGATCGGCGACTTCGGCCGCATCACCATGGGCGGCGACGACGCTGCCACCCTCCGCGATCGATTCGTCCTCAACGACGTGACCGGCACCGCCGCGCTCGTGGGCGGCGTGCCCGACGGGCTTCAGTATGTGCTCGATGCCGTGGTTGTCTCTGATGCCTCGTCGGTTCAGCCGCTCGATCAAGCGACGCCGGGACCGGCTACCGTGCCGGGAATCACCGAGGTTCCCGAGGCTCTCATTGCGTGGATCGACGATGCGGTTGCCCTCGTCGAGGGGCCCGGCCCTCAACTTGAGCGGGCTCTCACCGCATTGACGTCGCAGGGCTACCTCAGTCATGGCATTGCGGACGATGAAGCCCCCAGCCGTTCAGGCCACTCGATTGAACGACTTGAGTCGCTCTTCACCACGAGTCCGATGGTGGGCGATGCCGAGCAGTATGCCGTTGCTGCCGCTCTCATCGCTCGCGAGCTGGGGTTCGCCTCGCGGGTCGTGCTCGGTTTCGCTGACATCCCGGGGCCCGGCGCGGTGACTCTCGTCGAAAGTGACCGCACGGCATGGATCGAGGTCTCCACAGCGACGGGTGGGTGGATGCCCGTCGATGTGGTCCCCGAACGCCGCGAGTTGCCACCGGCCGAACCTGATGACCCCATCCCCGTGTCGCGGCCGCAAAACGCGGTGCAACCCGCGGTTGAGGACCCACCGCCACTCGAAGAACTGGCACCGCCCGAGATTGAACAACTCGACAATCCCGAACTCGATCCGTTTTGGCAGGTCGCGTTGGGTGTACTGCGGGTGGTGGGGGTCATTGCTCTGGCCGCCGCGATCGTGTCGTCGCCTTTTATCGGAATCGTCGCGCACAAGCTCCACCGTCGACGTCGGCGGCGAATGGCGGCTGATCCGACAGTGCGCATCGTGGGCGGGTGGCGCGACGTCACCGACGTCGCTCGCGATCACGGGCTCGTCGTGCCGACAGCCGCCACGCGCAGTGAGGTTGCCGCGGCGATCGGCCTCCCGCAGGCGCTCGTGCTCGCGCGAGTTACCGATCGAGCGGTCTACGCGCCCGAAGAACCTGATCGACGCGCGGCCGATCAGGTCTGGGCGACGGCCGATGCTCTGCGGGCATCCCTCGCTGGCGGGCGTTCTCGCCGTGATCGCTGGAGGGCCGCGATCTCGCTGCGATCACTGCGACGGTATCGTGGTCCGCAACGATCAACAGGGGGTCGCTCGAGGTGACGTGTCAGCACTGCAACGCTGATCTTCCGCCGTTTGCCCTCTTCTGTGGCGAATGCGGCCGCTCGGTGTCAGCTCCAGTGTCCGCACCGGTGTCAGCACCGGTGGCGGTTCCGTCGGCGGACGGTGCCGCCGCGGTGCCACGCCCGGATGAGTCTTCCGCTTCGCCGGTCACAGATTCCCCCGTGCCGTCGCCCACCAGGTTCTCCGCAGAACCCTCGACGACAGAGAGTGCTGGTCGCTTCGACTCCGTGGTGTGCGCGGTGTGCGGTACGCGTGCCGTTCTCGGCGATGTGTATTGCGGAGAGTGTGGCCGACCGCTTGCGGCCGATACCGCGATCATCGAGCGGCTCGCACCCGTTGCCCCACCATCTCCGCTTACACCGGAGGCCGTTCTCGCCCGGCCCGAGCTTGCGCGTGAGCCCGAGCCCGAGCCCGAGCCCGAGCCCGAGCCCGAGCCCGTGCCCGAGTCCGCGCTTGAGCCCGAGCCCGAGCCCGTGCCCGAGTCCGCGCTTGAGCCCGTGACCGTGACCGTGCCCGAGTTCGCGCTTGAGCCCGTGCCTGTGCCGGCGCCAGAGCCTGTGCCTGCGCCGGTGCCCACGATGGACGTCGAGAGCACGCGCATCGTTCCCCGCGGAACCGGCGGCGCGCGCTTTGTGCTCCAATTCAGCACGGGTGAGAGCTACACGGTGATGGGTTCAGGACTTGCCGGTCGCAATCCGCAACCCGAGCCGGGGGAGTACGTTGATCATCTGGTCACCATCGTCGACCCCGCGCGCTCGGTTTCCAAGACGCACTTCGAGTTCGGTCAGCGCGACACGGTGTTTTGGTTCAGTGATCGACACTCGGGCAATGGTTCCGTCATTCGCGAACCGGGAGCAGAGCCGCGCGTGTGCGAGCCGGGGCGCCGGTACCCGATCGTTCGCGGTACTCGCGTCGACATTGGCGAGCAGTTCGTCATCGTGAGCTAGCCACTCCTCCCCAGGCGCAGAGTATTCGACGGGATGCTCCCTCGTCGCCCCCGTGCGTGATCGACTAGCCCACGCATGGTCTGCTCCCGGGGTGCACCGTCTGTCTCCGCCACCCGTTCTTCCGCGCAGCCCGGCGCGTATCCCGTTTCCTCTCATTGCTGTCATCGCACCTCTCGTCGGGGCGATGGTCATTGGGTTCATCACCGGCTCCCCCTTTGTGCTCGTCTTCGCACTGTTGAGTCCCGTGATCGCGGTGGCCACAACACTCGACGCGCGGCGCCTGGCGCGACGCGAGCGACGAACAGAATCAGAACGTTTCGACCGAGAGTGTGTCGCGTTTGGCGTGGCGATCACCCGCGCACATGACCTCGAACGACTCACGGCAGAGGCGCGCCATGCCTTGGTACCCGCGGGGGAGTTGGAGCCACGCGAACCCGTGCGAATCGGCTCGGCGCCCTCGCCAAGCGGTGTTGCTCCGGATGAGCTACTTGTGACGGGCGATTCCGCTGACGAGCGTCGCTTGCGCGACTTGGTTGCGCACGCTCGGGTGAATCCGGCCTTGCCCGTGCTCGTGCCACGCGGTCGAATCGTTCTGCACGGCGATGGCATCGTCACCGATGCGCTCGAGCGGCGACTCGCGCGGGAGCCGCACGTGCAGGTCGTTCGTGCGGCGGCGGCCGAGCCTCCGGCGAGCGACGCGGTAACCGTTCGTGTTATCACGGCGACGCGCGTTGAGGTGCGAGTGCCGGGCCGTCGCGTGGTTGAGGTGCGTCCCGAGTTCGTCAGTCGCGTCGAGCTCGACGCGACGCGGGCTGCTCGGGAGGCTGCCACGCCCGTCCGGCCGCCTGCTGCCGTGCGTTGGAAGACGCTCGGTCCAGGCATTGGCGAGGGTGACACGGCGACGTCGGTGCCGGGCGGCATCGCGTTCGGTCACGACGGCCGAAGCACGGTGTTCCTCGATCTCGAACGGGATGGCCCCCATGCGCTCATTGGTGGCACGACCGGAAGCGGCAAGAGTGAGTTTCTGCGCGCCCTGGCTCTCGGTTGGGCAGCGCATCGCGGCCCGAACGAAGTGCACTTTCTCTTCATCGACTTCAAGGGCGGTGCAACCTTTGCTGGCTTCACCGAGCTTCCACACGCCGTGGGACTCGTCACGGATCTTGACCCGCTGGTTGCCGAGCGCGCAGTGCACAGTCTGCGTGCCGAGCTTCGACGGCGAGAGCGAGCCCTCGTCAATGCGGGTATCCGAGATCTCACCCAGCGGCCCGAACTTCTCCCGAGGCTCGTCGTCATGGTCGACGAGTTCGCGGCGCTCGCGGATGCCTTTCCCGACGTCAACGCCGTATTCGCCGATATCTCGGCCCGTGGTCGATCTCTCGGGGTTCACCTTGTCTTGTGCACGCAGCATCCGTCCGCAGTGGTTCGTGACGTGGTCGCGGCGAACTGCGCTGTGCGCATCGCTTTTCGAATGGGCGACTCAGCGGGGGCGTCATTCATCGCAACGCATGGCCGCGATCTCGCGTCGGTTCCCCCTGGTCGAGCGGTGGTCGTTACGGCCGACGGGGCGCGAGCTGTCCAGGTCGCAACGATCGACGACGAAGACATTGCTGCCGTGCACGAGCGGTGGGCGAGGGAACCGTCTGGTCCCAGCCCGTGGCTGCCGCCCTTGCCCGTCGTTCTCGATCGAGCCGGCCTCTCGTCGAGGGTTTCCGTGACGGGTACCCCCCTGCCCGGCCGAGAATCGTTGCCGTCACGACACGGGGCTGCCCTCGAGCCACTCGTCTTTGGCTTGCTCGATGACCCCGCCGAGCAACGCCAACTGCCCGCTGCGTGGTGGCCAGCGCGCGATGGCTCCCTGGTCGTGATCGGAGCACCACGAAGTGGGCGGTCGACGGCCTTGGCTTCTCTCGCTACAGCCGCCCGTGAGAGCGGCTCGCGCCCCGTCATTCTTCCGAGCACGGTCGTCGAGGCCTGGGCATTGCTCGAAGAGATCGCCGAGAACCCTGTCGAGAACGCACTCATGATCGCTGATGACCTCGACGTGCTTGTTGCTTCGAGCGACGACCTTGCCGCCGAGTTCGTGTCGCGATGGGATGCCGCGAGTCGCGCGGTGCGTCGCGTCGGGGGCGGGGTCGCGGCGTCCATGGCGGCGCAGTCCGTCTCGCGATCGATGCTGAGCGGTCGATTCGAGTCACGACTCGTTTTGAGATGTCTCGACTCCGATGATCACCATCTTGCCGGGGCACCGCGAGGGCTTTTCGATCGCTCGGCGCCCGCTGGACGAGGGTGGTGGGCAGATCGTCAGGTGCAAGTCGTGCACGATTCGACGGATGCCCTTGAAGCTGAGCGGGTCGTTGCCGCCGGTTGGGAGCCGCCCGCCGCCCGCGACTCCATCGTGATCACCCGTGATGTTGCTGGCACCGTAGGTCGTCTTGAAAGGGCGTATCCCGATCACGCTGTCGTCGCTGAACTCGCGAGCGAACAGTCGGTTGTCGCGTTGAGGGCACGAATCTTCGTTGCGGACCCTGAGAGCTGGCAGTCGGCATGGTCTCTGCTGTCGTCGCTGCGACGTCACTCGCCGGTCGTCTGCACAGGAGTGGAACCAGCTGAGATTCGATCACTGCTCGGGGTGCGCTCGACCCCGCCGCCCATCGACGCCCGAGCCGGCGAAGTGTGGGTGAGTGAATCCGGCGGTCCACTGCGACGCCATCGCCTGTCGACCCGAGACCCGGGCTGACACTCGTGGCGTCAGCCCGGGGGAGTCACCAGAGCGAGGGTGCCGTCAGGCCAATACCTCGGACAGTGCGACCGAGTCCACGCCGTGGGCGGTCGCCACGGCATCGTTCGTCACGCTTCCCGCGTGTGTGTTGAGGCCGAGGGCAAGCGCTCCATCGGCCTGAAGCGCTCCGCGCCACCCGTGATTCGCCAACGCACGAACGTAGGGCATCGTGGCATTGGTCAGCGCGTACGTCGACGTCGTTGGCACGGCGCCCGGCATGTTCGCGACGCAGTAGAAGATGCTCCCGTGCACCGCAAACGTGGGATCGGTGTGGGTCGTCGGACGGGTATCGGCGAAGCACCCACCCTGGTCGACGGCGATGTCGACCAACACGCTGCCCGTCTTCATGCGAGACACGAGGTCATTGCTGACGAGCTTCGGGGCTTTGGCGCCCGGAATCAAGACAGAGCCAATGAGCATGTCGGCCTGCACCGCTGCTTTCTCGATCTCATAGCCGTTCGAGGCAATCGTGCGGATCCGGCCGCTGTACAGCGCGTCGAGCTCGCGCAGGCGTTGAATGTTGGTGTCGAGCACGGTGACTTCAGCCCCGAGACCAACGGCCATCGCGACCGCGTTCGTGCCGGCAACACCGCCGCCCAAGACGACGATGTTGGCGGGGTCGGTGCCGGGAACGCCGGGAACGAGCAAGCCAGGCCCGCCATTGGGTCGCATCATCGCGTTCGCGCCGACAATGGGCGCCAGTCGTCCGGCGACCTCGCTCATGGGGGCCAACAACGGAAGCGCCCGCGACGGCAGTTGCACCGTTTCGTAGGCGATGGCGGTGACGTTCTTCTCGAGAAGAGCGTGCGTGAGTTCTTTTTCTGCGGCGAGGTGCAGATAGGTGAACAGCAAGAGTCCATCGCGGAAGTGCTCGTACTCGGCCTCGATCGGCTCCTTTACCTTCAGGAGCAAGTCCGCTTCGGCCCACGTGGTCGCTGCGTCGGCGACGATCGAGGCTCCTTGGGCGCGGTACTCGTCGTCGGTGATCGACGAACCGAGTCCTGCTCCGGACTGCACAAGCACCTCGTGGCCGTTCGCCACCAGGTCGTGCACTCCCGCTGGCGTGATCGCTACGCGGTACTCGTTGTTCTTGACCTCGGCCGGAACGGCGATTTTCATCAGTTCTCCTCGCGATGGACGCGCGGCCGTGAGGTGCACCGCCGCGCTGCGTTGCGGGTCAAGCGTACCGGCTGGGCGCAATGGATTCCGCACTCTTTTTTGCCTGGAAGTGCTGATT
>JBJOPU010000031.1:0-9993 GCA_046050505.1 Actinomycetota bacterium | reverse complement strand
CGGCCTTCGTTCCTTTCGCCGCTCGCTGGCCCATCGAGGTGCACGTTCTGCCGCACCGGCACGTGCCCGACTTCGACGGGCTGACCGAGGCAGAGAAAGACGAACTCGCCCCGTTCTATCGGCGACTGTTGCGCGGCATCGACGCGCTGTATCCGACGCCCACGCCTTACATTGCCGCGTGGCACCAGGCACCCGTGCACGTTGGTCGCGACTCGGTGCGGCTCATGCTGCAAGTGACGAGCCCGCGCCGTGGCGCTGAGAGACTGAAGTATCTGGCCGGCTCGGAAGCCGCGATGGGCGCCTTCATCGGCGACGTCGCCCCCGAAGCACAAGCCGCATTCATCCGCGAGGGAATCGAGAAGACGGGCAATGACTGACATTCGCGACGACGCACGCGCAGGGTTCGAGGCCGTCTTTGGCACGGCCCCCGACGGACTGTGGTCGGCTCCCGGCCGCGTTAACCTCATCGGCGAGCACACCGACTACAACGAAGGCTTCGTGTTGCCGTTCGCGATCGACCGTCGCACCATCGTTGCCCTCGGGGTGCGCGACGATCGCCGCGTGCGCGTAGCGAGCACTTTCGCCGACGAACTCGCCGAGATCGACCTCGACGCCCTGAGCCCCGAGGCCCTCAATGGCTGGTCGGCCTACCCGCTGGGCGTCGCGTGGGCGTTCAGTGAGTTCGGGGCGGACCTCGCCGCGGTTCCCGGCGTCGACCTGTTCATCGACTCCGACGTGCCCGTGGGCGCTGGCCTGTCGAGCTCGGCGGCGATCGAGAGCGCCGTTGCCCTGGCTCTCAACGACGTCTGGCAGCTGGGGCTCGACCGCCGCACGCTTGCGCGCGTCGGTCAGCGCGCCGAGAACGTCGCCGTCGGCGCCCCGACGGGCATCATGGACCAGTCGGCGTCACTGCTCGGTGAGGCCGACCACGCGGTGTTTCTCGACTGCCGCACGCTCGAGAGCGAACTCGTGCCGCTTGGCCTCGCCGAGGCGGGGTTGGCGATTCTCGTGATCGACACCGGGGTCAAACACAGTCACGCCACGGGTGGCTACGGCGAGCGCCGGGCCGCGTGCGAGCGCGGTGCGGCGGCGATGGGCGCATCCTCACTGCGCGATCTGACGGTGGATGACCTGCCGCGCGCGCAGCAACTGCTCGATGACGTCACGTTCCGGCGCATCCGCCATGTCATCACGGAGAACCAGCGCGTTCTCGACACCGTCGCGGTGCTGAAGGCTCAGGGCGCGTCGGCGATCGGGGAGCTACTGGATGCCTCGCACCGCAGCATGCGCGACGACTTCGAGATCTCCGTACCCGAACTCGACCTCGCGGTCGAAACCGCGGTCGGCGCAGGAGCTATTGGCGCCCGCATGACCGGGGGTGGATTCGGCGGCGCGGCGATCGCCCTCGTGAAGCTCGATGACCTCTCGCGCGTGCAAGTGGCCGTCGACAACGCCTTCGGCGAGCACGCCTTCGGTCAGCCCGACACTTTCGTCGTCACGGCCTCGGACGGGGCCGCGCGCAACTAAAGCGCGGTCAGCGCGCGATCGAGAGCGTCGCTGCCGTGCTCGAAAGCACCTCGGCGGCGAACGCCGGGTCGTCCGAGACGGCGCGACCATAGCTCGGCACCATCGCGCGCAATCCGGGCTTCCAGCCCTCGAGCTTCTCGGGGAAGCAGCGTTCGATGAGGTCGATCATGATCGAGGGCGCGGTCGAGGCGCCGGGCGAGGCGCCCAAAAGGCCAGCGATCGAGCCGTCGGCCGAGGCAACGACCTCGGTGCCGAACTGCAGGGTGCCGCCCTTGCCGGGAACGTTCTTGATGATCTGCACACGCTGGCCCGCGGTCAGCTGGTACCAGTCGTCGCCCGTGGCCGCGGGGTAGAACTCGCGCAGCGCATCAAGCTTCTTGGCGCGCGACGCAAGCAATTCGCCCACCAGATAGGTGACGAGATCGAGGTTGCGCACGGCCACCTGCAGCATCGGAATGATGTTGTGCCAGCGAATCGAGCCGAACAAGTCGAACCACGAACCCGTCTTCAAGAACTTCGGCGTGAAGCCCGCATAGGGGCCGAACAGCAGGCTCGGCTGGCCGTCAACGACGCGCGTGTCCAGGTGCGGCACCGACATGGGCGGGGCGCCGACCGAAGCCTTGCCGTAGATCTTGGCGTTGTGCTGGGCGACGACCGCGGGCGCATCGCTGCGCAACCACTGCCCGCTCACGGGGAATCCACCAAAGCCGCGAATCTCGCGAATGCCGCTCTTTTGCAGCAGGGGCAGCGCGTGCCCGCCCGCGCCCACAAACACAAAGCGTGCCGAGACCTCGAGGGGCGTCGAGCCGACCTCGTGGCGCAGCGAGACCTTCCACAGCCCGTCTTTCTGGCGACGGATGCCCGTGACGCGGTGCTCGAGGTTCAGGCTCACTCCGCTCGAGACGAGGCCGTCGATGAGCATGCGCGTGAGGGCGCCGAAGTCGACATCGGTGCCGGCTGCCATGCGTGTCGCCGCGATGGGCTGAGACTTCGCGCGGCCCGGAATGGCCAGCGGAGCCCACTGCCGAATGACGGCGGCGTCGTCGCTGAACTCCATGCCGGCAAAGAGCGGGTGGTCCTTGAGGGCGTCAAAACGCTTGCGCAGATACTCGACGTTGGCCTCGCCCCACACCATGCTCATGTGCGGCGTCGACGTGAGGAAGGCGCTCGGCTCGGGCAACAGGCCCTTGCCGACGAGATACGACCAAAACTGGCGCGAGACCTGAAACTGCTCGTTGACCTTGACAGCGTTGGCGATGTCGATCGAGCCATCGGGCCGCTCGGGCGTGTAGTTGAGTTCACACAGCGCAGCGTGCCCGGTGCCCGCGTTGTTCCACGGGTTCGAGCTCTCAAGAGCCACATCGCCCAAGCGCTCGTAGATGCGAATCGTCCAGGTGGGCTCGAGCTGGCGCAGCATCGTGCCAAGCGTTGCGCTCATGATGCCGCCGCCGATGAGGACGACGTCGATGGGTTCAGTCACGCCGCTAGTTTAGTCGCGCTCAACAGGGCGTCACGGCGGCGGGGCTAGGCTGAGCCGGTGATTCTGCCCCTTCTTGCGATAGGCGCAATTGGAGGGCTCTTCTCGGGCCTCTTCGGCATTGGCGGCGGCATCATCATGGTGCCGCTCATGATGGCCTGGGCGCGATTCGACCAGCGCCGCGCATCCGCCACCTCCCTGTTCGCGATCATTCTGCCGGCCATCGTGAGCGCGTCGCTCTATGGCTGGCGCGGTCAGATCGACCTTGTTGCCGCCGCGATCATCGCCGTCGGGGCGATTGTGGGCACTCCCCTGGGCGCCCTCCTGTTGCGCCGCATCTCGCTCGTTTGGTTGAAGTGGCTCTTCATCGCGGGGCTCGTCGCCGCGGCCCTCCGCCTCGCCCTCGTGGTGCCCGATCGAGACGGAACGCTCGACTACGGGGTCGCGACCGTGCTAGGCCTCATCGCCCTCGGGCTCGTCATGGGCATCATGGCGGGGTTGCTCGGCATCGGTGGGGGAATCGTGTCGGTTCCCGTGCTCGTCGCGCTGTTCGGGGTGGGCGATCTGCTCGCCAAGGGCACGTCATTGCTCGCGATGATCCCCGGCGCGGTCGCGGGCACGGTTCCGAACCTGCGCGCCGGTCTCGTTCGGTGGAAAGATGCCCTGCCGATGGGCCTTGCCGCTGCCCTCCTGTCACTCGTGGGCGTGTGGCTGGCGTTCGTGATTCCGCCGGCCGTCTCGGGCTGGCTGTTTGCCGGGTTGCTCGTCGTCGTGATCGTGCAGATGGCGCTGCGGCCGGCGAAACCGCGCGACTAGTTGTCGGCGGGTCGGTGAGGCTCGTCGAGCCACTGCCGCACGACATCGCCGTGCTGGCCGAGTGTCGGAGGGGCGGTGTGGATGCTCCGCGTCTGCTCGCCGCCATCGAAGCCGAAGAACCGTAGGGGTGGGCCCGGAATTTCAATCACCCCGAGGGTGTCGTGCTCGACCTCGACCACGAGCCCTTGCGAGCGCGTCTGCGCCCACTCATAGACCTCGTCGATCGACCGCACGGTGCCTGCGGGCACCCCGGCTTTGTCCAGCGCGACCAAGAGATCTGCGCTCGTTCGGGTGGCAAACGCGCTCTCGATGACGACGACAAGGGCCTCGCGGTTCGCTACGCGCGCCGCATTGGTGGCGAACTCTGGCGCGTCAGGGTCACTGCCGATGACCGTGCAGAACGACCGCCACAGAGCGTCATTGCCCACCGCCACCTGTACGACGCCATCGGCCGTCGAGAAGAGCCCGTAGGGCGCGAGAGACGGGTGGTGATTGCCGCGAGCCGAGCCCACGTCACCGGCCACCGTGTACCGCGTGCCTTCAAAACTGTGCGCGCCAATGAGCGCGGCGAGCAGACTCGTGCGCACGACCTGGCCGCGGCCCGTGCCGTCGCGCTCCCGCAGTGCGGCGAGCACCCCGTAGGCGCCATTCATGCCCGCGAGCAGGTCGGCGATGGGCACGCCCACGCGCTGTCGGTCGTCGGGTCCTGAGCCCGTGAGTGACATGAGACCGGCCTCGCCCTGGGCGATTTGGTCGTAGCCGGCGCGCCCTCCCTCGGGCCCGTCATGTCCGAAGCCCGAAATCGAGAGCACGACGAGTCGCGGATTGAGCGCTTCGAGCGTCGCGGCGTCGAACCCGAGCCGATCGAGCACTCCGGGGCGGAAGTTCTCGATGAGAACATCCGCTCGCCGCAGCATTGCCCGCAGGGTCTCGAGGTCGGCGGGATTTTTCAGGTCGAGCTGAATCGACTGCTTGTTGCGGTTGGCCGAGAGAAAGTACGTGCTCTCGGGCGACTCGGGCGCGCCGACGAAGGGCGGCCCCCAGCCGCGCGTGTCGTCTCCCGCACCCGGGGCTTCGACCTTGATAACCCGCGCCCCGAGATCGCCGAGCATCATGGCGGCGTGCGGACCCGCGACGGCACGGCTGAGGTCGACGACGATCAGATCATCCAGAGGGCCAGCCATGTACGAACGCTAACAGGGCGCCGCGCTACGCTGCGGGCCTAGAGCCCGAGTTCGCGCAGCGCCTCATCCATGAGCCGTGTCATGAGCGCATAGCCCTCATCGTTGGGGTGCAGGCCGTCGGCAGCCATGAGACCGTCTTGACCGGCGATCCATTCGGATGCGCCCGCGATGTAATCGGCACCGTACCGCTCGGCGGCATCGCGCACCCAGCCAGTAATGATGTCGAGAGACGCGGGTCGCTCTTCGGTGTACCAGAAGGGCTCGACAACGACGACGCGCGCGTCGGGGAGCGCTGTCGTCAAGCGGTCGAGATCGAGGTCAATCTGCTGCTCAATCTCGGCAGCGGCACGACGATAGGAGAAGTTGTCGTTGAGCCCCATCGTCACGATCACGACGTCGGGCTGCTGCGCGATGATCTGCGCGGGCAGATCATCATCGGCAAAGCTGCGGCGATTGTTGATGAACCCCAAGCCGTTGACGCTCGGGTTGAACTCGCGCCACCCACGGTCGAGCGAGATCTGGGTTGACCAGCGCAGACTCAGATCGCTCGCGCCCGTGCCGAGCGTGTAGGAGTCGCCGTAGAAGGCGACGAGCGGCCCGTCGGCGGTCGGTATGGCCGGGTCAGGGCCCGGTGCCACTGTGGGAGAGCATCCGGCCAGAAAGGCAAGGCCGGCCGCGAGCACGAGTGCCGCGCGCTTCATGCGTGTTCGGGGCCGAACGGCTCGAGCGTGGGCCGCTTGGCGTACCGGTGGTCGCCCGACGATCGCCCCGTGAGGCGACGGCCGATCCAGGGCAGCACGTAGCGACGCCAGTACTCGGCCGTGCGCGGGCGCGCGAGGTCGTCGCCCGCGTCCGGCGAATCGGGGGTGGGCGCCACAGCCGCGCCGAGCGCCGCGAGAACGTTGGCCGCAGCGAGGGCATGCCCCTGAGCGTTGAGGTGCAACCGGTCGACCGACCAGTACCGCAACTCGGGTAACCGCGGGTCGCTCCAGTTGTCGACGAAGAGCACGTCGGTGCCGGCAAGACGATGCTTTACGGCGACGGCGAGCTCATTGCCCCGTCGCGAAAAGACGCGGCCGAGAGGCAAGTGTTGCGTGGGGTCTCCGCCGCTCACGATCATGACGCGCGGCACGGTCTCGAGCGCGAGTTCGGCGGCCGATACGAGACGATCAGCGACGGCCTCGATCGAGACCGACGGCCGCAAAATGTCGTTGCCGCCGCCGTTGATGCTCAGCAGCTCGGGGCCGAGAGCAATCGCAGCCGGAAACTGGTCGTCGAGAATTGGCGCGAGCAAGCGCCCGCGAATCGCGAGATTGGCATAGCCGATCGATCCGCCGGCGGCGTGCGCGAGGCCCGCCGCCACAAGGTCGGTCCAGCCGCGCGGAGTGCCATCGGGGCGCTCATCGCCCATGCCCTCGCTATAGCTGTCGCCGATGGCGGCATACGATCGAATCGGCCCGGGGGCCGACGACCGCTCGACGCTCGCCATCGTGCGGCCTACGCCGAGACCGAGGCGCCGAGTTTCGCGGCCAACAGTTCGGCGATCTGTACGGTGTTGAGGGCCGCACCCTTGCGCAGATTGTCGTTGCTGATGAACATCGCGAGGCCACGGCCGCCCGGAACACCTTCATCGGTACGGATGCGCCCGACCAGACTCGGATCAGCGCCAGCGGCGTCGAGCGGAGTGGGAACATCCATCAGCTGAACGCCCGGTGCGTCAGCGAGCAGCTCGCGCGCACGATCGGGGCTAATCGCGCGAGCGAACTCGGCGTTGATCGCGAGCGAGTGCCCCGTAAACACGGGCACGCGCACGCAAATGCCGCTGACGAGCAGCTCGGGCAGCTCGAGAATCTTGCGGCTCTCGTTGCGCAGCTTCTTCTCTTCGTCGGTCTCGCCGAGACCATCGTCGACGAAGCTGCCCGCTTGCGGAATGACGTTGAAGGCGATGTTCTTCGGAAACTTCACGGCCGGCGGAAACTCGACGGCCGAACCATCGTGCACGAGCCCGATGGCGTCTTGCACGATGACAGCGTTCGCCTGATCGAGCAGCTCTTCGCCGCCCGCGAGGCCCGCGCCCGACACCGCTTGGTAGGTGCTCACGATGAGGCGCTGCAGCCCGGCCTCGGCGTCGAGCACCGTGAGCACGGGCATCGCGGCCATGGTCGTGCAGTTGGGGTTGGCGATGATGCCCTTGACGGCCTGCTCGATCGCGTGCGGGTTGACCTCGCTCACGACGAGCGGAACCTCAGGGTCCATGCGCCAGCCAGACGAGTTGTCGACGACCGTCACGCCGGCCGCCGCGAACCGCGGAGCTTGCGCCTTGCTGAGCGTGGCCCCGGCGCTGAAGATGGCGACGTCGAGCCCGCTCGGGTCGGCCGTCTCGGCATCTTCGACGACGATGTCGCGGTCGCCCCACGGGATGACCGTTCCCGCGCTGCGCGAGCTGGCGAAGAAGCGCAGCTCACCCACGGGGTAGTTGCGCTCGAGCAGCAGCTGGCGCACGACGGCGCCGACCTGACCCGTGGCGCCGACGACGCCGATGTTGACCGTCGAACCCATGACTATCGCCCCGTTCCTGCGTAGACGACCGCCTCGGCGTCGCCGTCGAGCCCGAATGCCGTGTGCACAATCTGCACGGCGTGGTTGAGAGTGTCGGCACGCATGACGACCGAGATGCGAATCTCTGACGTGCTGATCATCTCCATGTTGATGCCCGCGTTCTTGAGCGCGGTGAAGAGCTGGGCTGACACGCCCGCGCTCGTGCGCATGCCGCCGCCAACAACCGAGAGCTTGCCGATCTGGTCGTCGTAGGCGAGAGACTCGAAGCCGAGGTTTGACTGCGTGGCGCGCAGCGCGGTCAGCACCCTCTCGCCATCGCTCTTGGGCAGCGTGAAGCTGATGTCGGTGCGACTCGTCGCAGCGGTCGAAACGTTCTGCACGATCATGTCGATGTTGGCACCCGTTTCGGCCACGATCGTGAAGATGTCGGCGGCCATACCGGGGGTGTCTTGCACGCCCACAACCGTGATCTTCGCCTCGCTGAGATCGCCGGCGACTCCGGTGATGATCGGCTCTTCCATGACTTCTCCCTCTTTCGGGGTGACAACCCACGTGCCCTCATTGGGCGAAAAAGATGACCGCACGTGCAGCGTGACGCCGTTACGGCGCGCAAACTCGACGGCGCGAATGTGCAAGACCTTGGCGCCAGCGGCAGCGAGCTCGAGCATCTCTTCCGTCGTCACGCGGTCGAGCTTGCGAGCGCTCTTGACGACGCGCGGGTCGGCCGTGAAGACGCCATCGACGTCGGTGTAGATCTCGCACACGTCGGCCTTGAGCGCTGCAGCGAGGGCGACCGCGGTGGTGTCGCTACCGCCACGACCGAGCGTCGTGATGTCGCGGCTGTCACGGTTGAAGCCCTGAAAGCCTGCGACGATCGCGATGGCCCCCTCATCGAGCGCCTCTTGCACGCGCACCGGGGTGACGTCGACGATGCGGGCAGCGCCGTGGCGGGCATCCGTGATCATGCCGGCCTGGCTGCCCGTGAACGAGCGCGCGTCGTGGCCCATGCTCTTGATGGCCATGGCGAGCAGCGCCATCGAGATGCGCTCGCCCGTCGTGAGCAGCATGTCCATTTCACGCGGGTCGGGCAGCGGCGCAACCTGGTGCGCGAGATCGATGAGGTCGTCGGTCGTGTCGCCCATGGCGCTGACCGCGACGACCACCTGGTTGCCACCCTTACGGGTTTCGACCACGCGCTTCGCGACGCGCTTGATGCTCTCGGCGTCGGCCACCGACGATCCACCGAACTTCTGCACGATGAGGCTCACGGTGGTACTCCTGGGATTGGTGGCGCAGCAGGGCTGAGGGTGAATGTCGAAAGCGGCTGAGAGCACGAGCGTGCTCGAGCCGGCGGCGCGACAGCGGTGGCGAGCCTGAGCCACGATTCTACTGCGAAGGGATGCCCGGCGCGGCATGCGCGTACGGAACTCCTCGCGGCTAGCGCTCGACCGTTCGACGCCCTTCGAACGCGCGGCCCAGGGTGACCTCGTCGGCATACTCAAGATCGCCGCCGACGGGCAGTCCGCTCGCGAGTCGCGAGACCGTGAGGCCCGGCTGTACGAGAAGCCGCGAGAGATAGGTAGCCGTCGCTTCGCCCTCAAGGTTGGGGTCGGTGGCGATGATGACCTCTGTCACGGTGCCGTCACGCAGGCGGCCGAGAAGCTGCGCGATGCGCAAGTCGTCGGGGCCGATGCCGTCGATCGGGCTGATCGCGCCACCCAGCACGTGATAGAGCCCACGGAACTCACGGGTGCGCTCGATCGCCACAACATCTTTCGCCTCTTCGACAACGCAAATGGTCGTCGGGCTTCGTCGCACATCACGGCAGATCGAGCACTGCGCTTCTTCGGCGACGTTGCCGCAGATCTCGCAGAACCGCACCTTCTCGCGCACGTCGATGAGCAGTTGGGCAAGGTGGGCCACATCGAACGACTCGGTCTGCAAAATGTGAAACGCGATGCGCTGGGCCGACTTCGGGCCAATGCCGGGTAGCCGCCCGAACTCGTCGATGAGGTCTTGAATGATGCCGTCGTACACGTCAGGTCTGCTCTCTTGCCTCTAGGTCTCGTGCTCGGGCTAGTACTCGTCGCGCATCGGATCGGGCGCATCCGCACTTGATGGCCGGTCGGGTTCGTGCGACATCACCCCGGTGGCGGCCGCGCCCGGTGCAGACTCGTTCGCGATGAGCTCGGCTCCCCCTGCCGTCACGAGAGGCTCGATCGCCTCTTCGGTGATGAACGTCGCGCCGAGCACTTCGCGCACGACCGCCTCGCCATAGCGCTGGCGACCGTTCACCTCGGTTTGGTGCTGCACGACCGGCAGAGCGGCAATCTCCGCCTCGGCAGGCTCCGACTCTGCCGGCGAATCGATGGCCGGCTCCGGGATGCTCGTAGGCACCTCGTCGACCTGCGACGTCGCCGCCCCCGGAAT
>JBJOPU010000030.1:0-10190 GCA_046050505.1 Actinomycetota bacterium | reverse complement strand
GTGCCGCGCGCGGCGGTCAATGCCCCCGTGCGCATCGGCGATGCGGTGCACCGCGTGGTCGGACGCATCGCGATGGACCAGCTCATCGTTGACGTCGGCGACGCTCCGGTTGCCGTGGGCGACCGCGTTGTGCTGTGGGGCAACCCTGCCGACGGTGACCCGAGAGTCGACGAGTGGGCCGATGCGGCGGGCACGATCGCCTACGAGCTGGTGACGCGACTCGGGCGGCGCGTGCACCGCACGGGGGCGTGACCGTGGCGGTCATCCTCTCGATCGCCGACCCCGAGGCCATGGCGCAGTTGGGCACGACTCTCGCCGCCGAACTGCGTGCGGGCGACACAGTATTGCTGACGGGCGAACTGGGCGCGGGCAAGACGACGCTCACGCGCGGCCTCGGTGCCGCGCTCGGCGTGCGGGGCGCGGTGACGAGCCCGACGTTCGTACTCGCGCGCACGCATCCGCGCATCGACGGCCCGTCGCTCGTGCACGTCGATGCCTATCGGTTGCGCGATGCCGCGGAGCTCGACGACCTCGACCTCGACTTCACCGGTTCGATCGTCGTTGTCGAGTGGGGTGCAGGGTTGCTCGAACACCTTGTCGACGAGTGGCTTTCGATCACGATTGAGCGGCCGACCGGCGCGGGCGCGGCGGCGGCTGCGACCGGCGATGCTGATGATGCCCCGATCGAACCCCGCACGGTCACGGTCGAGGGCGTCGGCCCGCGGTGGGCCGACCTAGGCTGGCTGCATGCTGCTCGCGATTGACACCTCGGCGGGCACCGCCGTGGCGGTCGTTGCGCTCGACGGCCGCGTGCTCGCTGAGCGCAGCACCGACGACACCCGGCGGCACGCCGAAGTCATCGGCCCGTTTCTCGATGAGGTGCTGCACGCGCCCGGTGTCTCGGCCGCGGCTCTCACGGGCGTCGTCACCGGCATTGGCCCCGGGCCCTACACCGGCCTGCGCGTGGGCATTGCGGCGGCGCACGCCGTCGCGATTGCGCGCGGCATCCCGCTCTTGCCGGTTCCGAGTCATGACGCCGTGGCGCTCGCGCTGGTCGAGGGAGGCATCGCCGCTGGTCGATTCGCGGTCGTGACGGATGCCCGCCGCCGCGAAATCGCCGTGACGGTCTACTCCGCCGCGCTGCCGCTGCCCACGGTCATCACGCCCGCGCACCTCGTCGCACGTATCGAGTGGACACCCGATGAGGCCGTGCCCGCGCACGAGGTGCTCGAGATTCCGGCCGCGCCGCTTGCGCACGTGGCACTCGCTTGGCTCGCCGCGGGGCTGCCGTTTGACGCACCGCAGCCGCTGTACTTGCGAGCTCCCGATGTGACGCTGTCTGCCCCGAAGCGGGTGAGCTAGTGCATCCGCCCGCCATTCGTGAGGCCGAGCTGAGCGACCTCGACGCCATCATGCACCTCGAGACCTCGACGTTCGTGACCGACGCGTGGAGCCGCGACATGATGGCCGCTGAGCTCGTCGCGCCGCACACGTACTACATCGTGGCCCTCGAGGGCGAGGCGGTGATTGGGTACGCAGGACTCAGTGCGCCGCAGGGCGCAGGGCAAGCCGACGTGCAAACGATCGCGGTCGACTCTGCACTTCGGGGGAAGGGCATCGGTGCGACCCTGCTCGACCTGTTGCTCGCCGAGGCCGCCGACCGTGGTGCCGACGACGTGCTGCTCGAAGTGCGCGCCGACAACCCGACGGCACAGCGGCTCTATGAGCGGCACGGCTTCGAGGCCATCGCGGTGCGGCCGCGCTACTACCAACCCGACGATGTCGACGCCATCGTGATGCGCCGGGAGGTCACACGATGACGGGTCAGCCATTGGTGCTGGGCATCGAATCGAGCTGCGACGAAACGGGCATTGGCATCGTGCGGGGCACAACCTTGCTCGCCAACGTCATCTCGTCGTCGATGGAGCAGCACGCGCGATTCGGGGGAGTTGTGCCCGAGGTCGCCGCTCGCGCACACCTCGAGGCCCTCGAGCCCGCGTTGCGGGAAGCTCTCGCCGTGGCGGGCGTGACCCTCGATGAGCTTGATGCGATCGCCGTGACGAGTGGCCCGGGCCTCGCGGGCGCGCTCATGGTCGGAGTAGGCGCTGCCAAGGCTCTCGCGGTCGCACTCGATAAGCCCTTCTACGCCGTCAATCACCTCGTGGGCCACGTCGGCGCCGACGTCTTGCGCACCGAGGGCGAGCCCGAGATCGAGCTACCGACGATCGCGCTGCTCGTGTCGGGAGGCCACACCTCACTGCTTCACGTTCGCAACCTGACGAGTGACGTCGAACTCTTGGGCGAGACGATCGACGACGCAGCGGGGGAAGCGTTCGACAAGGTTGCCCGATTGCTCGGCCTGCCCTACCCGGGCGGACCCCACATCGACCGGGTGGCCGCCGAAGGCGACCCGACTGCCGTGCGATTTCCGCGAGGACTCACGCTTCCGAAAGATCTCGAACACCACCGCTACGACTTTTCGTTCTCGGGGCTCAAGACCGCAGTGGCGCGGCATGTCGAGAAGCTTCGGGATGCGGGCGAACCCGTGCCGACCGCCGATATCGCCGCCTCATTTCGCGAGGCGGTCGCCGACGTGCTCACGGCGAAGGCGATCGCGGCATGTATCGACCTCGGGGTGCCGCGCTTGCTGCTCGGCGGGGGAGTTGCGGCGAACGCGCGGGTGCGGGCTCTGGCCGCCGAACGCAGTGCCGCCGCGGGGGTTGAGCTCCGCATCCCGCCGCTGTCGTTGTGCACCGACAACGGCGCGATGATCGCGGCGCTCGCCGCTCAGCTCATCATGGCGGGACACGCGCCCTCCGCGCTCGACGTGAGTGCCGACTCGACGCTGCCCGTCACACACATTCAGGCGTAGCGAAGCATGACGTGGTGCGTCGCGCCGCGTTGACACTCGCGGGGCGCACTGCGACCATGTCGTGAGCCCATTCGGGCTGCCACCGTCCCTTTTCAGCAGGAGTTGTTCAATGTCTGACGTCACGCCTCCCCCCGCCGCTCCCGCCGCGACGCCCTATGCCGCGACGGCCACCGGCCCGAAGACCAACACGCTCGCGATCATCTCGCTCGTGCTGGCCTTCTTCATCTCGCTCGGTGCCGTGATCTGCGGTCACATCGCTCTTGGTCAGATCAAGAAGACGGGCGAAAACGGCCGCGGCCTCGCGATCGCCGGCCTCGTGCTCGGCTACCTGGGTCTCGTCGCCGGAATCATCGGCACGATCATCTGGATCAGCATCTTCGCCTTCGCCGTGTCGAACGGTGGCTACAGCTACTAAGCCTCTGTGCTGATGCGAGGCCCGCACCCGAATTAACCCCGGGTGCGGGCCTCTATCATGTGCGAAGCAGTTACCCACCCACTAGTCGACCCGAACGGCGTACGCCCATGACCGAGTCACCCACTCGCACCTCCAATCGCTTGGCCCCGGTAGCGCTCATCCTGGCGATTCTTGTTCCGATCGCCGGTGCCGTGCTGGGCCACATCACCCTTCGTCAGATCGCTCAAACCGGCGAGTCGGGTCGGGGCACGGCGCTCGTCGCCACCATCATCGGGTGGGTCGGAACAATCGCGTGGTTCGCCTTCTGGGGCGTGTACTTGGCAACTCTCGGTACCCTCGCACTCTGACCGTCACTTCCTCACCACCGTTCAAGGAGATCCTCGTGGCCGATTCGACGCTTCCTCCGCCCCCCGCTCCCGCACCCGGTCAGGGAGCTGCGGATGCTCCGCTGCCGGCCGCGCGCAAGCCTGCTGCGGCGAAGCCTGCCGCAACTGCAAAGCCTGCTGCGGCGAAGCCTGCTGCGACCAAAGCGCCCGCCGCGGCGAAGCCGGCTGCCGCGAAGCCGGCCGCAACTAAGGCGCCCGCTGCCGCGAAGCCGGCCGCCGCAAAGCCGGCCGCAACCAAGGCGCCCACTGCCGCAAAGCCCGCCGCAACTAAGGCGCCTGCTGCCGCGAAACCTGCTGCCGCCAAGCCCCCTGTGGTTGAGCCCGCACCCATCGTGACGCCGCCCCCGGCCGCCGCCGAGCGGCCCAACCCCTACGCGCCGGCCGCAACGGCGCCGACCGTTGCCGCGGCTGCCCCTGCGAATCCCTACAGCACGATGCCCGCGGGTCCGTCATCGACGCTTAGCGTGCTCGCCCTGGTGTTCGGAGTTCTCGGGCTCGTGCTCTCGCTCATGGCATTCGGGCTGCTTCCGGCTATTGCTGCAGTCGTGTTGGGTCACATCGCCCTCAAGCGTGAGCCGCACGCACGAGGCATGGGGATCGCCGGGCTCGTGACGGGCTATGTCGGGATCGGAGTCTCGCTGCTGTGGGGCCTCGTCTTTATCGTTCCGGCGTTGCTCTTCTTTGGCACGATCTCTGGACTCGGTAGCGGGCTCTGAGTTAGTCACAGCGCTCGGCGATGAGTGCTGCTCGCTCACCCGCAATGCGGGTGAGCAGCAGCACCGCCGAGTGCGAGCCGCGTAACGAGAGCTTCGGGCGAAGGGTTGCTGGGTCGATGTCGACTCCTCGCTTCTTGATTTCGAGCGTGCCGATCTCGCGCGCGGCGAGGGCGCGCTTGAGAACGGGTACGGCGAGGGGGAGGCGTTCGAGTACGCGAAAACCGCGGGCGAACGGCGTCGGGCTCGGGGCGTCGCACGTGATGTAGGCGATCGTAGGGTCGAGCATCCGGCCGCTCATTGATCGTGCGAGGTCGCCGATGAGGCGCGCACGGATGACCGCTCCATCGGGCTCGTACACATACTCGCCCGGCGGGCCCGCGTCAACGTCGTCGCTGTCGGCTTCGGCGCGAAGCTCTGCAGGCGCCTCATCCCCCCGAATAACAAGCGCTGCCCGACCGACGCCGGGGCGCGCGAGGCTGCCACTCCAGACCACGAGCTCGACGACCTCGCCGTCGACCGAAATCCACTGTGCTTCGAGACCTTCGGGCAGGAGCGCGCGGTCCATCCCGGGGCCGAGCTTGATGCCGGTCGGCAGTCGACCGGCAATCTCGAGCGCCGTGGTCAGGCTCGGCGACCAGTCGTCGGGTGACGCGAGTCGCGTGGCCCCCTCGCGGCGCGCAGGGTCGAGCCACACACCGTCGATGTCGTCGAGCGGCTGGTCGAGGGCGTCGCCGTGCACGACCTCGGCGCTCGCGAAGGGCATGAGGTTGTAGGCCGCAATCGCTGCGGTGGCTTCGTCGCGTTCGACCGCCGTGACGCTCAGGTCGAGGGCCGCAAAGGCCATGGCGTCGCCGCCAATGCCGCAGCCGAGGTCAGCCACGCGCGTGAGCCCGGCCGCGGCGAAGCGGCCGGCGTGCAGCGCCGCCACCCGCAGCCGGGTGGCTTGCTCGAGGCCTTCGGCGGTGAAGAGCATCCGTTCAGCAAAGGGGCCGAACTTCGCGGTGGCCTTGCGCCGCAAGCGATACTGCGTCAGCACGGCGGCCACGCGGCCCGGCGGATGCCCTTGCTTGCGCAATCGGGAGACAAGGGCGAGGGCGTCACCGACCCCCTCGCTCGGCTCGAGCTCATCGAGCAACCGCATGGCCTCGGGCGTCAGCAGTTCGCGCAGCTCGCTCGCATCCATTCCCCGATCTTGCCACTCGGTTTGACTCGTGATGGCTGGCACTCGGATTGCGTGAGTGCTAACGGCTTCGATACAGTTGGTCTGGCACTCGTACGTCGAGTGTGCCAACCCCCACATCGTCGCAAGAACCGTCGTCGTAAGAAAGCAGAGGTCAACCGTGTCGGTCAGCATCAAGCCGCTCGAGGATCGCATCGTCATCACGCAGGTCGAAGCGGAGCAGACCACCGCTTCGGGTCTCGTCATCCCCGACACTGCCAAGGAAAAGCCCCAGGAGGGCGAAGTTGTCGCTGTTGGCCCCGGCCGCATCGACGACAACGGCAACCGTGTTCCGCTCGACGTCGCCGTGGGCGACCGCGTGCTGTACTCGAAGTACGGCGGCACCGAGGTGAAGTACGGCGGCCAGGAATTCCTGGTGCTGTCGGCTCGCGACGTGCTCGCCGTGGTCGTGCGCTAAGCGCAACCCCTCGCATCCGAACCCCCGGCCCGCCTCGTGCGGCCGGGGGTTCGTGCCGTTTCGGGGACGTCACGACGCACATTGCCCGGGGGATACAGTGACTCCGTGCCCGACTCGAAACTCTCGCCCAGCGGGCTTGCTCTCGCCGTCTCGGCCTATGGGCTGTGGGGTTTCTTGCCCATTTACTTTTTGCTTCTCGACCCGAGCACTCCCATCGAGATTGTTGCCTGGCGCATCGTTCTCTCGCTCGTGTTCTGTGTGGTGTTGCTCGCTATCACGCGCGCGTTCGGGCCATTCGCCACACTGCTGCGTGACCGGCGCATCATGGGCTTGAGCGCGCTGGCCGGCATCCTGATCGCCATCAACTGGATCGTCTACGTCTACGGTTCCACCAATGGCTTCGTGGTCGAGGCTGCCCTCGGCTACTTCATCAATCCCATCGTCTCCATTGGGCTCGGGGTCATCTTCTTGCGCGAACGCTTGCGCGTTGGCCAGTGGGTCGCCGTGGGCATCAGCGTGCTCGCGGTGCTTGTTCTCGCGATCGGGTACGGCCAACCGCCCTATATCTCGCTCGCCCTCGCGTTCTCTTTTGGCTTCTACGGCTACATCAAGAACCGCATGGGCGGGCGTGTCTCGGCTGTCGCGGGCCTCACCCTCGAAACCGCGTGGCTCGTGCCCGTCGCGGTCGTGGCACTCGTCGTCGTGCAGCTCACGAGCGGGATCACCCTCGGAAGCTCGGGAGTCGGACACGCTGTGCTGCTGTCGTTCGCCGGCATCATCACGGCGGTTCCCCTGTTGCTCTTCGCGGGGGCGACGCGCCGTCTGCCGTTGAGCGTGATGGGATTCATCCAGTACTTCGCGCCGCTGCTGCAGTTCATCTTCGGTGTCGCGGTCTTGCTCGAACCCATGCCCCCCGAACGGTGGCTCGGCTTTGCGCTCGTGTGGCTCGCGCTGATCGTGCTCTCGGTCGAGGCTGTGGTGCACCGTCGTCGCGCGCTGCGGCAACGCCGCGCACTACCGCCCGAGACCGGCCCCGTCGAAACCGTGTAGTCGCCCCTACCCCAGCTCGGTGAGTGCTGCGTCGAGTTCGGTGGTGAATCGCTCGGCGTCAGAGCGCGAGAACGGCAGGGGAGGGCGCAACTTGAGAGCGGCGTTGTCGCGACCCGACGCGCTGATCAGAATGCGCCGCTCACGCAGGGCCCCCACGAGCGTGACGGCGGCCACGGTGTCGGGCTCGCCCGTGGTGGGGTCGACGATGTCGACCCCGAGGTAGAGCCCGCTGCCGCGCACGTCGCGCAGTCGGTCGTGGCGACGCGCGAGCTCGTGGAGCATGCCTCGCAGGTCATCCCCGATGGTCGCGGCGTGTTCAGGCAACTGCTCGTCGTGCAGTACGTCCCACGTGGCCCGCGCCGCGGCGATCGACACGGGGGTGCCGGCGAAGGTGTTGAAGTAGCGCACATGGTCGCCGAATGCCTGCATGAGGTCGCGACGCGCCACGAGCCCCGCCACCGGGTGCCCGTTGGCCATCGGCTTGCCGATCGTCACGAGGTCGGGCGTCATGCTGAGGTGCCGATAACCCCACAACCCGGGGTGCCCCGCACGCTGGCCGAGGCGACCGAAGCCAGGCTGCACTTCGTCAGCAATGACCACCCCACCCGCGGCGCGAATGAGCCGCTGCACCTCGGCGAGAGCCGTGGTCGTTGCCGGCGAAGCTGCGATGAACCCATCACTCGCGAACGCCGTGTCGACGATGAGCGCGGCCACTCCGTGGCCGGCGGCCTGCAGGGCGGCGATCGCTGCGCGAACATCCGCCACCATCGCCGTGCCGTCGCCCGCGGGAGGGCGCACGGTCTGTGTCCACGCGGCAAGCGAGTCGACTCCTCCGAGCGAGGGCGAGATGGCCGCGATTTCGGTCGTCACCCCGTGGTACGCGTTCTCGGTGACGATGACGCCGCGGTTGCCGGTGGCGTGCTTCGCCACGCGCAGCGCTACATCGTTCGCCTCTGAACCCGTGCACACAAGAGTGAGGGTGTCGAGCTCGTCGCCGAACGAACCGAGCAGGAGTTCGGCATAGTCGATCAGGCTCTCGTTCAGGTAGCGCGTGTGGGTGTTGAGTAGCGCGGCTTGTTCGGCGATCGCCGCGGTCACGCGGGGGTGCGCGTGACCGACGGAGGGCACGTTGTTGTAGACGTCGAGAAACTCGTCGCCATCGCGCGTGTACAGCTTCGTTCCGCTGCCGCGCACGAACTCGATGGGGTGTTCGTAGAACAAGCGATAGCCGGGCGACAAGACGGCCTCGCGCCGATCAATGAGGGCGCGCGTTCTCGCGTCAAGGCCCGCGCGATGCTCGGGTCTGAAGTACGTGGCTGGTCCGATCATGCGCGTGCTCCGATCGTGGTCGGGATGCTCTCTCGCAGCTCGCGCAGATCGCGAGCAATGGCGCTCAGGTTGCGGCTCGCGTACTCCGCGGCCGCAGGGTTCGCGGCGGCAATCGCCGAGTTCAGGATGGCGCGCTGGGCTACCCGCAGCACCACGAGCCCGGGCACCAGCGCGTGTTCCTCAGGAGTGAGGGGCTGCTCGGTCTCGAAGCCCGCGACGTAGGCGCGTGCCGCCCCCCACGGCTCACCAGCGTCAGCAACTCGCCCGCGCGCGTATGACGCGGCGACCGCGAGGTCGGCGACGCGCGGCGTGCGCGTCATGTCGCCAAAGTCGAGCACGCCCGTGATGGCGAAGGGCTCGGAGCGCACGAGCACGTTGTCGCCGTGCACGTCGTTGTGGGCGAGCAGTGCCGGGAGGGCCTGTGCGGCGGGGAGTAGGGCATCCACGGCCTCATCGATCACGGCGCACACGACTCGACGCACGTCGTCGTCAGCGACGTGGTGACTCAGCGGCCCGTACTGTTCGATGTTCATGAGGTTCCAGGGCGTGGGAGACCCGTTCACGGGCGGCTCGACGTCGTCGCCGATCGCCGCGATCGCGGAGGCGAGGCGCGCGTGCAGGGCACCGAGGGTGTGCAGTGCCGAGAGCGCTCGGGGCCGCGCGCCGAGCGGTTCTCCGTCGAGGTAGGTCAGCACGCGCACAAGCCGCGACTGGCCGGCGTCATCGACGATGCGCGTGACGAGCCCGCCGTCGACGGTGGCCACGATGCGCTGCACCGGAAGCTGCGCGTGGTCGCGCGCGAGCCGGTCGAGCACAGCCAGTTGATCATCGAGAAAACCCGGTTCATCGAGCGGGTGGGCAAACTTCGCCACGAACGGCGCCAGAGCAGTGCGAATGAAAAAGGTGTCGTCGCGCTCGGTCGCGAGTCGTTCGATCGATTCGGCGGTGATCCCGTGCGTGTCGACGAGCAGTCGGCGGGCGTTCTCGGTGCTCAGCGCCGTGAATGGCGCCGTGAGCGGCAGAGGTGACGGCGCGGGCACGGGGCCAGCCTATTCGGGCGGCGGTAGGGTGCCTCTACCCCCTGGTCTCACGAAGGAGCATCGACATGGCTCGATTCGCCGGCATCGCTGTAGGCGTGTCGATGGCGCTCGTGTTGACCGGATGCAGCGTGCCTCGACCTCTTCCGACTCCCACCTCGTCGGCCAGCGAAACGGCGGGCCCCACGGGCGACGGCGTACTGCGCATCGGAACTCTCTTTCCCATGAGCGGCGATGTCGCCTCGATCGGCGCAGGCATGGTCGCCGCGGTTGACGTCGCCGTTCGAGACATCAACGCGGCCGGGGGAGTTCTTGGGCAGCCCGTCGAGGTGTTCTACCGTGACTCGGGAAACGCCGATGGCACGGCGCTCGAATCAGGGTTCGCCGACCTTCTCGCTCGCGACGTCGACGTGGTGATCGGCCCCACGAGCGCTGCACTCGCCGAACGACTCGCGCCTTTGGCGACGGATGCGGGCATCACGGTCATCTCGCCCGCCACCCTCTTCTCCCCGCCCGCCGAGGGCCTCTTCGGGCTCGCCGCGAGCGCTGAGTCTCACGCCGAGGCCATCGTGAGCGCGGTCGCCGACGAGGGTGGCGAGTCGGTCGCGATCCTCTCGACGGCAACCCCGCTCGGCCGTGCGTTCGAGAGCGCCGCTCGTGCCGAGCTCGAAAGCCGCGGCATGCGGCTGGCCGCCGTCGAGCAGCTTGATGCCGCGACGAATCCGGCTCGCCTCGCCTTCAGTGTGGC
>JBJOPU010000029.1:0-10553 GCA_046050505.1 Actinomycetota bacterium | reverse complement strand
TTTGGCGCACTGCTGTTCTTGTTCGTGACGTGGTGGTGGGCTCTCACGGCGATGGTCATCGGCCTTATCGCCTGCACTCTTGTGACGCTTGCTCCCCTCAGCCGCCGCAAGCGCATCGAGGCCGTCGCACAATCGGCGCCCGAGAGCCACGACGCCTTGCGGCGATTTGATCCTTTGGATGCTGAAGCTCCAGATTCCCGAGATGACGACGTATTCGCCGCCCCCCGACCGGAGGAACCCTGATGGCCATGCACGACCCCCGACCATCGACCGCTGCTCCCGTGCTGCGCCGCGCGATCGCCTACGGTGCTGGCCTCTCGTTCGCCATCGCGATCGTCGGAAGTGTGGCAGGCGCGCTCGTCGCCGAGTTGCCCGGAATGCTGAGCGCCCTCATCGGGGCCGGAATGGGCTTCGTTTTTCTTGCGCTCACGGCGGCGAGCATCCTTCTCGCTGATCGCGTCACGGGGAGCGACCTGCTGTCGCCCGCCTACTTCGGCATCGTGATCGGCTCGTGGATTCTCAAGTTCATCGTCTTTCTCGTTCTTGTCTTCACGTTGCGAGACCTCGACTTCGTCGAGCCGGGTGTGTTGTTCGTGTGTCTCGTCGCGGCGGTGATCGGCGGCTTGGTGACCGACATTGTCGCGGTGACGCGCTCGCGCGTGCCGTACGTTGACGTGACGTTGCCGAGCAAAGACGAGATCCCAGACCTGTAGCGGCTCAGGAGTGCCCGTGAGATAGCTGAGGTGCCGTTCTGCGGCGCCCCGATCTCTTGGTAGGGTAGAAGAACCGCCGCCGATCGCCGCGAAGCCGACCGTTTCGCCCCGATGCTGGAGACTCCCCTGAGCGCTGTTGCCCTACTTACCGCCCTGCCGTTCGCGATCGATCCCGCGTCGGATACTCCGGAGTTCTCGGGCCCGTCGATTCTCGACTTCTTCCCGCCGGCAATCTTCTTCGAAGGCACCATCTTCGAGCTGAACCGCATCATGCTGGTGCGACTGCTGATCGTCGCGCTGATCTTCGTGCTCTTCTGGTTGGGCACGCGAAAGATGTCGCTCGTTCCCGGTCGGTTCCAGGGCACCATCGAGATGGGCCTCGACTTCGTGCGCGTCAACATCGCCGAAGACCTTCTCGGCAAGAAAGACGGCAAGCGCTTCTTGCCGCTGCTGACGACCATCTTCTTCCTCGTGCTGTTCATGAACCTCACGGGCATCATCCCGGGCATCAACATCGCCGGAACCTCGGTGATTGGCCTGCCGCTCGTGCTCGCGGTTGCCGCCTACATCGCGTTCATCTGGGCTGGGCTCCGCAAGCACCCGTGGACGTTTTTGCGCAACGCGCTCTTCCCGCCCGGGGTTCCGTGGTTCCTTTACATCATCGTCACGCCGATCGAGTTCATCTCGATGTTCATCTTGCGTCCGGTGACGCTCACGCTCCGACTCCTCATGAACATGATCGTCGGCCACTTGCTTCTCGTGCTGTTCTTCTCGGCTACGGCGTTCTTCATGGTCGAGCTCGGCGGCTGGTGGATCGCTGCCAGCGCCGTGACGCTCACCTTCGGCATCGCCTTCACCTTCTTCGAGATTCTGGTCGCGACGCTGCAGGCCTACGTCTTCGCCCTTTTGACCGCTGTGTACATCCAGCTCGCGCTGGCTGACGAGCACTAAACACCCGAAGCCGGGCACCCGCCCGCTTCACTCCGAAACGGAAGGAAATACCCCTCGTGGACGCAAACACGGTTCTCGCCGAGATCAACGGCAACATCGCCACCGTCGGCTACGGCCTGTCGGCGATCGGCGCCGGTGTCGGCGTGGGCATCGTCGTCGGCAAGACGATCGAGTCGGTCGCCCGCCAGCCTGAGCTGCAGGGTCGCCTCACGGTGCTCATGTACATCGGTATCGCCTTCACCGAAGCCCTCGCGTTCATCGGTATCGCGACGTACTTCATCTTCACGGCCTAGGAATCCCTCGCATGCTCGCAGAGCTCATCATCGCGGCGGAGGAGAATCCGAACCCGCTGATCCCGGCGTGGTACGACATCACGTACTCGCTGATTCCGTTCATTCTCGTGCTTTTGCTGTTCTGGCGCGTCGTGCTGCCTCGCATGCAGAAGACGCTCGATGAGCGTGCCGCGAAGATCGAAGGCGGCATCGCGAAGGCAGAGTCGGCTCAGGCGGAGGCAGCGGCTGCTCTTGAGCAGTACAACGCGTTGCTCGCCGAAGGTCGCGCCGAGGCAGCGAAGATTCGCGAGCAGGCGCGTGCCGAAGGCAACGCGATTCTGGCTGAGCTCAAAGAGGCAGCGCAGACCGAGGCCGCTCGTGTCACGGCGACGGCCCAGCAGCAGATCGAGGCCGAGCGCCAGGCTGCCCTCGTGTCACTCCGCGCCGAGGTGGGCTCGCTCGCCCTCGACCTCGCGAGCGGTGTTATCGGTGAAAGCCTCACTGACGACAAGCGCGCGACGGCTCTCGTTGACCGCTTCCTCGCCGAGCTCGAGAACGATTCGAAAAAGGCGGCTCGATAGTTATGGGTTCAGCGACGCGAAGCGCACTACAGACGGCCCGTTCGGCGTTGGCCGCCTCGTCGGGCGTCGATCTTGCCGCGGGCGAGCAGTTGCTTGCCGCTGCGCGCACGATCGGTAGCTCGCCGCAGCTGCTGAGCGCGCTCTCGAATCCCTCTGCCGACGCCGCGGGCACCAAGGCTCTTGTCGCAACCGTGTTTGCCGAAGTCGGCACCGCGGCTCGCGCGCTCGTCGAGGTCGTGGCGAGCAGCCGGTGGTCGAGCGGAGACGACTTGCTTGCCGGGCTCGAAGAGTTGGGCATCCGTGCGATCGCTGCGACGGCGAAGACTCCGGGCCTCATCGAGGCAGAGCTCTTCGAATTCGGCCGTGCGGTGACGTCGGATGCTGAGCTCGAACTCGCCATTGGGAGCAAGCGTGACTCCGCCGCCGGAAAACTCATCCTCGTGCAGAGCCTTCTCGGGGGCAGCGCCTCGGCGCAAACGGTCGCGATCGCCGGGCACCTCGTGCAGCAGCCGCGCGGTCGACGCATCGGGGAGCTTGTGCGCAGCGCCGCGGCTACCGTCGCCGACACCGCCGGCAAGGGCATCGCAACGGTCACCGTTGCTCGGCCGCTCTCGGCTGCTCAGCTGAGTGACGTCACGGCGAGCATCGCTCGCCGCTACGGTCGCGAGCACGTCGTCAACCAGGTCGTCGACACTGCCCTCGTGGGCGGCGTTCGTGTGCAGGTTGGCGATGAGGTCATCGACGGCAGTATCGCGTCGCGCCTGGCCGACATGAAGCTTCAGCTCGCCGGATAAGGCGCGCCCAGACACAACCAGACGAGCGGCCGCACGGCAACTCGAACGAAAAGGGAAGAACATGGCAGAACTCACGATCAGCCCGGACGAGATCCGCGACGCGCTGAAGAACTTCGCGAAGTCCTACGCCCCCGGTGCCGCTGTCGCGACCGAGGTCGGTCACGTCATCGACGCCGCCGACGGCATTGCGCACGTTGAGGGCCTTCCGGGCGTCATGGCCAACGAGCTCATCCGCTTCGCCGACGGCACCCTGGGCCTGGCCCAGAACCTCGACGAGAACGAGATCGGTGTCGTCGTGCTCGGTGAGTTCACCGGAATCGTCGAGGGCATGGAGGTCACGCGCACGGGCGAGGTTCTCTCGGTTCCCGTCGGTGACGCCTACCTCGGTCGCGTCGTCGACCCGCTCGGTGCTCCCATCGATGGCCTCGGCGAAATCGCCAGCGAGGGCCGCCGAGCACTCGAGCTCCAGGCTCCCGGCGTCATGCAGCGCAAGAGCGTGCACGAGCCCATGCAGACCGGCATCAAGGCCATTGACGCGATGATCCCGGTGGGCCGCGGCCAGCGCCAGCTCATCATTGGTGACCGCCAGACCGGCAAGACGGCCATCGCGATCGACACGATCATCAACCAGAAGGCCAACTGGGAGTCGGGCGACACCAACAAGCAGGTGCGCTGCATCTACGTTGCCATCGGCCAAAAGGGCTCGACGATTGCCGCCGTCAAGGGTGCACTCGAAGAGGCTGGCGCCATGGAGTACACGACGATCGTTGCTGCTCCGGCTTCTGACCCCGCGGGCTTCAAGTACCTCGCCCCCTACACCGGCTCGGCCATCGGCCAGCACTGGATGTACGGCGGCAAGCACGTTCTCATCATTTTCGATGACCTGTCGAAGCAGGCTGAGGCGTACCGTGCTGTGTCGCTGCTCCTCCGCCGCCCGCCGGGACGTGAGGCCTACCCGGGTGACGTCTTCTACTTGCACTCCCGTCTGCTCGAGCGTTGCGCCAAGCTGTCGGATGAGCTCGGCGCGGGATCGATGACGGGTCTGCCGATCATCGAGACGAAGGCGAATGACGTTTCGGCGTACATCCCGACCAACGTGATCTCGATCACCGACGGCCAGATCTTCTTGCAGTCCGACCTGTTCAACGCCAACCAGCGCCCGGCCGTCGACGTGGGTATCTCGGTCTCCCGTGTTGGTGGTGACGCCCAGGTCAAGAGCATCAAGAAGGTCTCCGGAACCTTGAAGCTCGAGCTGGCGCAGTATCGCTCGCTCCAAGCCTTCGCAATGTTCGCGAGCGACCTCGACGCGGCCAGCCGCCGTCAGCTCTCGCGTGGCGCTCGCCTCACCGAGCTGCTCAAGCAGCCGCAGTACTCGCCGTACCCCGTCGAAGAGCAGGTTGTCTCGATCTGGGCCGGCACCAAGGGCAAGCTCGACACGATCGATGTCGACGACGTGCTGCGCTTCGAGGCCGAGTTGCTCGACCACTTGCGTCGCAACACGAGCATCTTGACCACGTTGCGCGACACCAACGTGCTCGACGACGCGACCGAGGCTGAGCTCGAGAAGGCCGTTGACGCCTTTGTCGTGGCCTTCCAGGGCGGCGAAGAGGGTGGCGTTCACGCCGGCAACGAGCAGTTTGACGCCGTCGAGGCCGACGACATCAACCAAGAGAAGATCGTCCGCCGCAAGAAGTAGTCGGGGCGCTTCGCGCGCCGCGACTCTGGGCATCGATCACCGATACGAGCAACGACCAAGAAACGGAAACCAACCATGGGAGCGCAACTTCGGGTCTACCGGCAGAAGATTCGTTCTGCCCAGACGACCAAGAAGATCACGCGCGCGATGGAGCTCATCTCGGCCTCGCGAATCCAAAAGGCGCAGGCTCGGATGGCAGCATCCGCACCATACGCGCGCGCGGTAACGCGCGCCGTGTCGGCCGTCGCCACGTACTCGAACGTCGACCACGTGCTCACGACCGAGCGGGCGAACCCCACGCGCGCCGCGGTTGTGGTCTTCACGTCAGACCGCGGACTTGCGGGCGCGTTCAGTTCGCAGGCCATCCGCGAGGCGAACGAGCTGCGCACTCGGCTTGAGGGCGAAGGCCGTGAGGTCGTCAACTACCTCATCGGTCGCAAGGCGGTGTCGTACTTTGCGTTCCGTCGGCGTCCGGTCGAGCAGGCGTGGACGGGCAACACCGACCAGCCCGAATTTGCGACGGCGAAAGAGATTGCTGACACGCTCGTCGAGGCATTCGTTCGCGGCGGTACTGAGGGCGGCGTCGATGAGATTCACATTGTGTACAACCGCTTCGTGAGCCTCGTGACGCAAACTCCCGAGATCGTGCGCGTTCTGCCT
This sequence comes from Actinomycetota bacterium, assembly GCA_046050505.1. Lineage (GTDB taxonomy): Bacteria > Actinomycetota > Actinomycetes > Actinomycetales > Microbacteriaceae > Microcella. The sequence goes on along the minus strand of JBJOPU010000029.1, from coordinate 4,886 downwards.
CTTGAGGTGGTTGACGGTGTCGACGAGCCCGGATCCAGCGACGTTTTGCCGCTCTACGAGTTCGAACCCGAGGTAGACAGCGTGCTCGACTCGCTGCTTCCGGTCTACATCGAGAGCCGCATCTTCAACGCCATGCTGCAATCCGCGGCTTCCGAGCATGCGGCACGTCAGAAGGCAATGAAGTCGGCAAGCGACAACGCCGACAAGCTCATCACCGACTACACCCGCTTGGCGAACAACGCTCGCCAGGCCGAGATCACTCAGCAGATTTCCGAGATCGTGGGCGGCGCTGACGCCCTGAGCTCGAAGTAGCGCGGCACCCCCGCGCATCACGACACACACAGCTAGACGACAGGAAGAGAAATCATGGCTACCGCAACCCAGAAGGCCTCGGGCGCGACGTCGACCGCCGTGGGCCGCATCGCCCGCGTGACCGGTCCGGTCGTCGACATCGAGTTCCCGCACGACGCCATCCCCGGCATCTACAACGCGCTCTCGACCACGATCACGATCGGCGACCAGTCGAGCGAGCTCGTGCTCGAGGTTGCTCAGCACCTCGGCGACGACCTGGTGCGTGCCATCGCCCTCAAGCCGACCGATGGTCTCGTTCGCGGCCAAGAGGTTCGCGACTCGGGTTCGCCGATCATGGTTCCCGTCGGTGATGTCACCAAGGGCAAGGTCTTCAACGTCACGGGCGACGTGCTCAACGGTGCGCCGGGCGAGAAGATCGAGGTCAGCGAGCGGTGGCCCATCCACCGCAAGCCCCCGGCATTCGACCAGCTCGAGTCGAAGACGCAGCTCTTCGAGACCGGCATCAAGGTCATTGACCTTCTCACGCCCTACGTTCTCGGCGGAAAGATCGGCCTCTTCGGTGGTGCCGGCGTCGGCAAGACCGTTCTCATCCAAGAGATGATCCAGCGTGTGGCGCAAGACCACGGTGGTGTCTCGGTGTTTGCTGGTGTTGGTGAGCGCACGCGTGAGGGCAACGACCTCATCCACGAGATGGAAGAGGCCGGCGTTTTCGACAAGACTGCCCTCGTCTTCGGCCAGATGGACGAGCCGCCGGGAACCCGTCTTCGTGTTGCCCTGTCGGCGCTCACGATGGCTGAGTACTTCCGTGACGTGCAGAACCAAGACGTTCTGCTCTTCATCGACAACATCTTCCGCTTCACGCAGGCCGGCTCTGAGGTTTCGACGCTTCTTGGTCGCATGCCCTCGGCCGTGGGATACCAGCCCAACCTCGCCGACGAGATGGGCATCCTGCAAGAGCGCATCACCTCGACGCGTGGCCACTCGATCACGTCGCTGCAGGCCATCTACGTGCCCGCTGACGACTACACCGACCCGGCTCCCGCCACGACCTTCGCGCACCTCGACGCGACGACCGAGCTCAGCCGTGAAATCGCGTCGAAGGGTCTCTACCCGGCCGTCGACCCGCTCACGTCGACGAGCCGCATCCTCGACCCGCTCTACATCGGCGACGACCACTACCGTGTCGCAACGACGGTGAAGCAGATCTTGCAGAAGAACAAAGAGCTGCAAGAGATCATCGCCATCCTCGGTGTCGACGAGCTGTCTGAAGAAGACAAGATCACGGTGTCGCGTGCCCGCCGCATCCAGCAGTTCCTCTCGCAGAACACTTACATGGCGAAGAAGTTCACGGGTGTCGAGGGCTCGACGGTTCCGCTGAAAGACACGATCGAGTCGTTCGACGCCATCGCTAAGGGCGAGTTCGACCACGTGGCTGAGCAGGCCTTCTTCAACGTTGGTGCAATCAGCGACGTTGAAGAGCGTTGGGCTCAGATTCAGAAGGAGAACGGCTAGTCATGGCCGAGCTCACGGTGAGCGTCGTCTCGGCCGACCGCGAGGTGTGGTCGGGCGCGGCGAAGCAGATCGTTGCACGCACGACCGAGGGCGAGATCGGCATTCTGCCGGGCCACGAACCACTTCTCGGAATCTTGAGTGCTGGCGAAGTGCGCATCACCCCCACCGAGGGTGACGTGATCACCGCGCAAGCTGAAGACGGGTTTCTCTCGGTTGAGAACAACACCGTCACCATCGTCGCCGGTGCTGCCGCGCTCATTTAGCGCGGTGGGCACGGCGGCGCGTGCACGCGCCTGATGCGGTTTTTGCTTCCGCCGTCAGAAACGAAGCGTGACGGCGGTGATGGCGAAGAGCTTGATCTCGGTCGCTTATCGTTCGCATCGCTGACGGATGCCCGCCGCGGCGCCCTCGCCGCGCTCCACCTCCTCGCGGGCGACGATGCGGCGGCCGAACGGGCGCTCAAGTTGAGCGCCACGGCAGCCCCGCCGGAGCTTGCGCGCAATCGCGACGTAGTGCTCAGCGCGACGATGCCCGCGATTGAGCGGTATACGGGTGTGCTCTACGACGCACTGGGCGTAAACGAGTGGCGGGCTTCTGCGCGCGAGCGAGCATCCCAGCATGTGATTGTGCACTCTGCACTGTTTGGGCTGCTGTGTGCCGACGACCCGATTCCTGCCTACCGGCTCTCCCATGACAGTCGACTGCCGGGGCAGACCTTGCGTGCGCGGTGGTCGGAGGCCAACGCCGCAGTACTCGAGAGTCTGGACGGTCCGATCGTTGACTTGCGGTCAGAAGGCTATGCGGCCCTGGGCCCGCTGCCGGATCGACGCGATGCCGTGTTTGTGCGGGTCGTTGCCGTGGGTGTCGATGGGGTTGCGCGAGCACTCAATCACTTCAACAAGAAGGGCAAAGGCGAATACCTCAAGGCTCTCCTTGGTGCAGGCTCGGTACCGTCGACGGTCGATGGTCTGTGCCGACGGTCGACGGCGCTGGGATGGCCACTGAGTCGCACGGGCGACCGTGAGCTCCAGCTCGTCGTCCCCGGGGTACTGCCGCCGCGCTGACGGTCTGTGACGGCGTTTCACGCGGGTTGGTAGCGTTCGCCAGGCGCTATGTCGCGCGCCAGCAACCAACGACGTGATCGTCGACAAGCCCAGCGGATTGCATCAGCGCGTAGGCCGTCGTCGGCCCGACGAAGCGCCAGCCGTGCGCCTTGAGAGATCGTGCGAGCGCCCGTGACTCTTCCGTTTCTGTCGGGACGTCGCGAAGGCTCGCGGGCCGCACGCGTCGGGGCGCCGGCTGGTGTGACCACACCAAGGCATCGAGTGCACCGGGTTCAGCCTCAAGCCATGGAACGAGCACGTTCGCGTTGGCAATCGTGGCCTCGATCTTGGAGCGATTGCGAATAATGCGCTCATCGCCCATGAGGCGTTCGATGTCGAGCGTGCCGTAGGTACTGATGCAATTCCAATCGAAGCCGTCAAACGCTGCGCGAAAGCCCTCGCGACGGCGAAGAATTGTGATCCACGACAGCCCACTCTGAAACGCTTCGAGAGTCAGCTTCTCGAAGAGAGGTCGATCACCGTGCAAGGCATGGCCCCACTCGTCGTCGTGATAGCGCTCGTAGACGGTGTCGGTGCCCACCCAGGCGCAGCGCGGCACGCCGTCGTCTCCCACGCGCACCGACGGTCGAGCGGGGGTGTCGATGCTCATCGGTGGGTGATGCCCTCGTGGTCGAGCAACCAAACCTTGGTGGCAATTCCGTCACCCGCGCTATAGCCGGTGATGCGCGCGTCGCTCGCCAACACTCGGTGACAGGGAATGAGGAGCGGAACGGGGTTCGCACCAACGGCGCCTCCGACGGCGCGGCCCGCGGTGGCGCGCCCGGTCTCTCGTCCGAGATCGCCGTAGCCACGCACGCCTCCGAACGGAATCTGCGTCAGTTGCTTCCAGATGGCCTCTTGAAAGGGCGTGCCCTCGGCGCGAACAGGAACCGTAAAGTCCGTGCGCTTTTTGGCAAAGTACTCGCGCAGTTCGACTGCGGCCCGGCGGAGCACGGGAGTCGGAGCGTCGGGCAGTCCATCGGTCGAGAGCCGGCCTGCTGTGGCGATCTCGAGTCTCGTGACGGCCTCGGCATCGCCGTGAAGAGCGATGCGGCCAATCGGCGACTCGATGGTGAGCAGGCCAGAAGCGGGGGCAGTTCGCGGTGTCATGGTCCGAGGCTAACGGCACGAGGCATCCGTTCACTGGCGGGTTTCCGACAGGGGGATTGCTGGCTATTGGTCGCGGCGGGGGAGGATAGGACCATGACTTCGATGCCGCTTCGTTCGCTCGGCCGTTCTGACCTGCTGGTGTCGGCGGTGGGGCTGGGCTGCAACAATTTCGGCCGACCGGGGGCTGCCACCGAGGACCAAGCCGGCACGAGTCGCGTACTGCATGCGGCCATCGACCACGGCATCACCTTGCTCGACACGGCCGAAATGTACGGTTATGAACACGGCCGTAGCGAAGCGATGATGGGCGCGGCGCTTGCGGGACACCGAGACGCCGTCGTGATCGCGACAAAGTTCGGGCACATCGAGGTCAAGAACCCCGAGCTGCGCGACACCCCGCACGGAACCCGTGCATACATTCGCGCGAGTGTCGAAGGATCGCTTCGTCGCCTGCGAACCGACCGCATTGACGTGTATCAAATGCACACTCCCGACCCGGAGACGCCCATCGACGAGACGTTGTCGGCCTTGCACGAACTCGTCGACGAAGGGAAGGTGCTGCACCTCGGGCACTCGAACTTTTCTGCTGAGCAGGTCGGCGAAGCCGAGGCGGCGGCGCATGCGGCAGGGCATCCCCGCTTCATCTCCGCGCAAAACGAGTACAGCTTGATCGAGCGCGGGGCCGACGCCGCGTTGCTCCCGGCACTTGAGCGGCACGGCCTCGGACTCTTGCCCTACTTCCCGCTCGCGAATGGCCTGTTCACGGGCAAGTTCTCACGCGACGGTGGTCCGGCTGATTCCCGCATCATGCGCCAGCGTCCGCACATTGTTGAGAATGCTCCCTGGGCG
>JBJOPU010000028.1:0-10699 GCA_046050505.1 Actinomycetota bacterium | reverse complement strand
GAACGAGTCGCGATCGGCGGGGAGCAGCGGCGAGGCGGGGTGGTGCGCCAAGAGCTCGTCGCGCGTGCGGCGCCAGTGGTCATGCGCGGCGACGAGGTCGGTCGCGGCCCGCAGCTCGGCGTAGAGCGCGGCAATCTGGCGCCGCCAGTCGGCGACGGCGAGAGCGGCGACGGCACGTTCGGGGGTGACGGATGCGGAGTTCACGCCGCGCCGCCCACCACGCCGAACTGCGCGGCCCACCCGGGCGCGAGTTTCGCGATCTTTCGCCCGCGCAGCCGCCAAAACACCGCGAACCCGAGCCAGGCGAACGGAGTCAGTAGCCCCGCGCGAACATCGAGCGTGTCGTGAAAGCGGGTGCGCGACTCGGGGCTGAGGGGGTTGGGGCTGACCGCCATGCGGTGGTGCCAGCCGGTCACGAGCGTCATGGGGCCGCTCACGGGTCCGCCCTCGTCGTGCACGATGCGCGTGCCGTCGGGCTGCGTTTCATCCCGCACGCGAATGACCTGCGAGCCCATCGGCAACACGCCGAGCATGCGCAATCGCACGCGGTGCTCGGTGTTGGCCCACCGCTCGGGAAACCCTTCGGGCTCGAGCGACTCGGCCGTCGTGATGGGTCCCGAGACCGCGCGAAACACCGCGGGGGAGTGCAGGGCCTCCCACGCCGCATCGGCCGGGCAGTCGAGCAAGAGGTCTAGTCGTACGCGCATGCGCCCAGTCTGCGGCACGTCGATACGATCGACCTGTGACCGGCCTTCTTGACAGCTCTGCCCCCGACGAGCAAACGCGGTATCAGGTGAGATTCGACGTCGGGCTTGATGGCGCCCGCCGCATCGGCGCCTCGGCGCACCTTCTCGTCTGGTGCGACGGCATCGCGACCGAGCCCGTGCCAACGGATGCCCTGCCCCCGCACCTCGAGGTCATCGACGCGCGCTGCGGCGCCGCATCCGCGATTGCGCAGCGGTTGCTCAAGCTGCAGGCCGCCCGCGGCGAGCGCACGATGGTGGCGGTCGTGGCGGCCGGGTCTCCGGTGCAGGCGCCGGAGGGCATCCCGGTCGAAGATCACCTACTCGCGGGTGCGGTGATTGACGCGCTCGGCGCCGTGGGCATTGACGCCACGAGCCCCGAGGCGGCCGTCGCCGCGGCGGGCTACCAGGGCTTGCGCGGGGCCGTCGCCCACATGCTCAGCGCATCGGTCGGCGGTCGCACCCTCGCCGCAGCCCAGGGTGCGGAAGCTCTCAGCGCCGCACGAACGCGCTGGGAATCGACCGAACTCGTGGTGCTGAGGGAATTCGATCTGCCAGCCTGAGGTTGTGCCGAGAGACCGGCACCACTCGACTGCAGGAGGAACCATGAAGGCTCACGTCAACGGCACCGTCATCGCCGAAGCCCCCGAAAGCGAACTCATCAAGATCGAGGGCAACTGGTACTTTCCGCCGTCGAGCATCGTCGAGGGGATGCTCACCACGAGCCCGACCCCGTACACCTGCCCCTGGAAGGGTGAGTGCCAGTACTTCACCGTGACCGTCGACGGCCAGAACCTGCCCGACCGCGCGTGGAGCTACCCCACCCCGTACCCGAGCGGCATTGAGCGCGTGGGCAAAGACTTCAGCAACTACGTCGCCTTTTGGAAAGAGGTGAGCGTCAGCGAGTAGCTGACCTCGGCGCGGCCGCGATCGTTGACTGATCGCGCCACGTGATGAGCGCCGCTCGATTGAAGCCGCGCGAGCAGCGACCGCACGAGAGGTCGCGGCTCGGGCGGCGAAATCGTACAAACTCGTGGCCCTGTGGGCACGTGCCACGCCATCGCGCGCGCTCGTCGGCAATGGGCCCACTGTGCGTCACGCCGCCGACATATCCCAGCTCGCGCGCGATGCGCCGCCACTCGGGCCCGTGGCCCGTGCGTGGCCCGGCGAGTGCGTGCGCGACCTCGTGCAACAGCACCTGGTGAATGTCGTCATCGTCGAATCGCTCGGCGAGGTGTCGCGACACGGTGATGCGCTTGCGCGAGAAGTCGCACAAGCCGGCGCGACGCGTCGCGCGGTCAAAGTCGAAGCTCCACGATGCGTCGAGGTGCAGCGCGATGAGGGCCGTTGCCCAGTGCCGCACGCGCTCGAGATCGCTCACGACCTCGATGCTAAACGGCAGCGCCGACGTCAGTCGCGCGGCGCGAGCGTGACCTGGAGAAGTCGATCATCGGTGGGGCCAGGAATCCCGTTCACGTCGGTGTTGGTCGTCAACAGCAACAACGTGCCGTCGGGCCCAGCCACGGCATCGCGAATCCGGCCGAGCTCGCCCGCGAAGTAAGCCGTGCTCACCCCGGGCTCGGCAATGTCAATCGCCCATAGTCGCTTGCCGCGCAACGAGGCCATGAAGAGCGTGTCGCCGACGACGCCCAGCCCACTGGGGCTGGCCGTGCTCGTGCGCCACTGTTGCACCGGATCGACGAATCCGTCTCGGCCGCCGATCCCTTCGACGAGGGGCCAGCCGTAGTTGGCGCCCGCCTCAATGCGATTGAGTTCGTCCCAGGTGTTCTGGCCGAGCTCAGAGGCCCACAGTTGGCCGGTGCTGTCGAACGCGAGGCCCTGAGGGTTGCGGTGGCCATACGAGTAGACATACGAACCGGCGAAGGGGTTGTCGGCTGGAACATCCCCCTCCGGGGTCATGCGCAAAATCTTGCCGGCGAGCGAACGCAGGTTTTGGGCTTCGTCGACGAAGCGCGCGTCGCCGGCCGTGGCGTAGAGCATCCCGTCGGGTCCGAACGCGAGGCGACCGCCGTTGTGCGTGCGTGCTTTCGGGATGCCCGTGAGCAGCACCTCGACCGCCCCGAGTCCATACGACCCCGGTTCTCCGGTCACCTCGATGCGCACGATGCGGTTGTCGCGCGCTGCCGTGAAGTACGCGTACAGGTAGGGCGTGCCGGTGTCGCGAGCCGCGATGCCGAGCAGGCCGCCCTCGCCGCCGGGAACAACGCCCGGCACAGTACCGACGAGGCGCCTCTCGCCGTCGGCCGTGACTTCGAAGACGCGAGCGGTGTCACGCTCGCTAATGAGCATCGAGCCGGTCGCGAGCGGAATCACCGACCACGGTGTCGTCATCGACTCCGCGAGCGTCACCGTTTCCCCGGTGGGCGCGAGGGGCACCACGGGTGATTCCGTGGTGTCGGGGACGGGGTTACTGGTCGGCAGATCGGTGACCTCGACAACCACGTCGGGTGCGGCGCACCCCGCGAGTGCGACGGTGAGAGCCAGCACGAGCACGGTAGAGCGGCGTTGTCGCATAGCCTCATCCTCTCCACGACGGTCGTGTCACGAGCATGATGCCGCACCCTGGGTATCGGATGGGCGCCACCGCGCCGCTTCTCTATCGCAAGCCAGGGCCACTTCGCGTAAACAGGCTCGTCGCGGGGGCCGGTGAGGGAATAGCGGTTTGGTCGCTGACAACCGGTGCGCCCGCAATCCAGTTGACGAGGTCGGCACCAGCAACCACGGCGGCCGGGTGGGGGCCACGGGCCATGAGGCGCGGCATCCAATCGAGCGGCAGTGCTGACCCGGAGGCGATCAGCACGACGTTCCCGAAGCGCCGGCCCTTGAGCACGCTCGTCTCGGCGAGGGCGGCAACGTCGTCGAGCACCAGCCGCAGGGTCGCGGCTTGCCCGCGCGCGAACGCGAGTCCCGGTCCGTCGGCGACGTTGACCGCGACGATTCCCCCGGGGGCAAGAAACTCGGCGACCTCGCGGTAGAACTCCACGCTCGTCACGTGGGCCGGGATGCGCGCTCCACTAAACACATCAACCACGACGAGGTCGACCGCGCCGTGGAGTGCCGCGGGCAGGCGGGCGAGCGTGGCGCGAGCATCCCCGTAGCGAACCCTGATGCCCGACTGGCGGGGGAGGGGAAGGTGCTCGCGCACGAACGCCACGAGTGCTTCGTCGAGCTCGATGACTTGTTGGCGCGAGTCGGGACGTGTGGCGTGAACGTAGCGCGGCAGGGTGAGGGCGCCGGCACCCAAGTGCAGAGCGGTCATCGGCTGGCCGGGGTCGCCCCACTCATCGATGACGTGGCCGATGCGCTGCACGTACTCAAAGAACAAGCGGCTCGGGTCGTCGAGGTCGACGTGCGATTGGGGTGTGCCATCGACGATGAGCGTGTAGCTGCCCGCGGCCCAGCGGTCGGGCTCGATGACGGCCCGTTGCCCGCTCGGTAGGCGCAGCTCGGCCGATTCGCTCATGCCCGCCAGCGTGCCACACGGATCGCGTCGACGCCGCTCCGCCGCCGCCGGCGAGCACGCGCGGTTATAGCGCAGTGTCCGTGATTGGTCAAGAATCGGACTAGACATTGCAGGGCGAGCGCGCCTAGTATTGAGGTTTGCGCTCCCATGTCTGATCTGCCGCCATATGGCGGGCGGCGATCGTGCCCCGAGTATAGCGGCGGGGTGGATTCTGATTGCACGGAATCCCCGCGGGTTCGGCGCGTCCATTCGACCGCACTCATCTGTCAGTTGACGACAGTATTCGGGCTTGACCGCCCACGGAGGTTAGATCCTTGGCTGCTGCGCGCACCGCTAAGAACCAGTCCCCCAAGAACGGCCGCACCGCATCGCGGCTCTCTTTCGCCAAGATCAGCGACACGCTGACGGTTCCCGATCTGCTCGCTCTGCAGACCGAGAGCTTTGACTGGCTCGTCGGCAACGACGCCTGGAAGGCCCGCCTCGACGAGGCGCAGGCTGCCGGTCGTACCGATGTTCCGACCCACAGTGGTCTGGAAGAGATCTTCGAAGAGATCTCGCCCATCGAAGACCTCGGCGAGACCATGCAGCTCTCGTTCACCAACCCCTACCTCGAAGAGCAGAAGTACTCGATCGACGAGTGCAAAGAGCGCGGCAAGACCTACGCTGCGCCGCTCTACGTCGAGGCCGAGTTCATGAACCACATGACCGGTGAGATCAAGACCCAGACGGTCTTCATGGGCGACTTCCCGCTCATGACCGAAAAGGGCACGTTCATCATCAACGGCACCGAGCGCGTCGTCGTGTCGCAGCTCGTGCGGTCGCCCGGTGTCTACTTCGAGCGCCAGCTCGAGAAGACCACCGACAAAGACATCTACACCGCGCGCATCATCCCCAGCCGCGGTGCCTGGCTTGAGTTCGAGGTCGACAAGCGTGACCAGGTCGGCGTGCGCATCGACCGCAAGCGCAAGCAGTCGGTCACGGTGTTCCTCAAGGCCCTCGGCCTGACGACCGAAGAGATTCGCGAGAAGTTCGCGGGCTTCGACTCGATCGAGCAGACCCTCGAGAAAGACGCCATCCTCACCAAAGAAGAGGCGCTCAAAGACATCTACCGCAAGCTGCGTCCGGGCGAGCAGGTTGCTGCCGAGGCCGCGCGTGCGCTGCTCGACAACTTCTACTTCAACCCCAAGCGCTATGACCTGGCGAAGGTTGGTCGCTACAAGATCAACCGCAAGCTCGGTGTGGATGCTCCGCTCGCCGACTCGGTGCTGAGTGTTGACGACATCGTCGCGACCATCCGCTACATGGTGTCGCTGCACGAGGGCCGCACGACGCTGCCCGGCCAGCGCGATGGAAAGCCCGTTGACTTGCGCCTCGACGTCGATGACATCGACCACTTCGGCAACCGTCGCATCCGCGCCGTGGGTGAGCTCATCCAGAACCAGGTGCGCACGGGTCTCAGCCGTATGGAGCGTGTTGTGCGCGAGCGCATGACCACGCAAGACATTGAGGCCATCACGCCCCAGACCTTGATCAACGTGCGCCCCGTCGTCGCCGCGATCAAGGAGTTCTTCGGCACCTCGCAGCTCTCGCAGTTCATGGACCAGAACAACCCGCTCGCGGGTCTGACCCACAAGCGTCGCCTGTCGGCGCTCGGCCCGGGTGGTCTGAGCCGTGAGCGTGCCGGCGTTGAGGTGCGCGACGTGCACCCCTCGCACTACGGCCGCATGTGCCCGATCGAAACGCCGGAAGGCCCGAACATCGGTCTTATTGGCTCGCTCGCATCGTTCGCGCGCATCAACGCATTCGGGTTTATCGAGACCCCGTACCGCCGCGTCACCAAGGGCAAGGTCACGGGAACGATCGACTACCTGACCGCGAGCGAAGAAGACGACCACGTCGTCGCGCAGGCCGGTGCCCCGCTCAACAAAGACGGCTCGTTCGCCGAAGAGCGCGTTCTCGTCCGCCGTAAGGGCGGCGAGGTCGAACTCGTTCCGTCCGAGCAGGTGGACTACATGGATGTCTCGCCGCGCCAGATGGTGTCGGTCGCGACCTCGCTCATCCCGTTCCTCGAGCACGACGACGCGAACCGCGCCCTCATGGGTGCCAACATGCAGCGTCAGGCTGTTCCGTTGCTGCGCTCGGAGTCGCCGCTCGTCGGCACGGGCATGGAGAGCTACGCCGCTGTTGACGCGGGCGATGTTATCACCGCGACCGCGGCCGGTGTTGTCGCTGCGGTGTCGGCCGATTCGGTCACGGTTCAGCTCGACGAGGGTGGCACGCAGGATTACGTGCTGCGCAAGTTCGACCGCTCGAACCAGGGCACGAACTACAACCACCGCGTTGTCGTGAGCGCGGGCGACCGCATCGAGGTCGGCGAAGTCATCGCTGACGGCCCCGCCACCGAGAACGGCGAGCTCGCGCTCGGCAAGAACCTGCTCGTGGCGTTCATGTCGTGGGAGGGTCACAACTTCGAAGACGCGATCATCCTCAGCCAGAACCTCGTGAAAGACGACACGCTGTCGTCGATCCACATCGAGGAGTACGAGGTCGACGCGCGCGACACGAAGCTCGGTAAAGAAGAGATCACTCGTGACCTTCCGAACGTCAGCCCCGAGTTGCTCGCCGACCTCGACGAGCGCGGCATCATCCGCATCGGCGCCGAGGTTCGCCCTGGCGACATCCTCGTCGGCAAGGTCACGCCCAAGGGTGAGACCGAGCTCTCGGCCGAAGAGCGCCTGCTGCGCGCGATCTTCAACGAGAAGTCGCGCGAGGTGCGCGACACCTCGCTCAAGGTTCCCCACGGCGAGCAGGGCACGATCATCGGTGTCAAGGTGTTCGACGCGCAAGACGGTGACGACGAGCTCGGCTCGGGTGTCAACCAGCGCGTGGTCGTCTACATCGCCCAGAAGCGCAAGATCTCTGAGGGTGACAAGCTTGCTGGCCGTCACGGCAACAAGGGCGTTATCTCGAAGATTCTGCCCGTCGAAGACATGCCCTTCCTCGAAGACGGCACCCCCGTCGACATCGTGCTCAACCCGCTCGGTGTTCCCGGTCGCATGAACTTCGGCCAGGTGCTCGAGATTCACATGGGCTGGGCCGCGTCGCGTGGCTGGAAGATCGACGGCAACCCCGAGTGGGCTGAGGGCATCCCTGCCAACGCTCGTGAGGCAGCGCCCGGCACCAAGATCGCCACCCCGGTGTTCGACGGTGCTCGTGAAGACGAGATCGCTGGTCTTCTCGACTCGACGCTCCCGAACCGTGACGGCGTGCGCATGATCGACTCGACCGGAAAGGCGCGTCTGTTCGACGGCCGTTCGGGCGAGCCGTTCCCTGACCCGATCTCGGTCGGCTACATGTACATCCTCAAGCTCCACCACCTCGTCGACGACAAGATTCACGCTCGCTCGACGGGCCCCTACTCGATGATCACGCAGCAGCCCCTGGGTGGTAAGGCCCAGTTCGGCGGCCAGCGGTTCGGCGAGATGGAGGTGTGGGCGCTCGAGGCATACGGTGCCGCGTACGCCCTGCAAGAGTTGCTGACGATCAAGTCCGACGACATCCTCGGCCGCGTCAAGGTCTACGAGGCGATCGTCAAGGGCGAGAACATCCAAGAGCCCGGCATTCCCGAGAGCTTCAAGGTGCTCATCAAAGAGATGCAGTCGTTGTGCTTGAACGTCGAGGTGCTCTCGGCCGATGGCACCGTGCTGAGCCTGAAAGACACGGATGACGAGGTCTTCCGTGCCGCTGAAGAGCTCGGCATCAACATCTCCACCCGCTTCGAGTCCTCGTCAATCGACGAGATCTAAGCCGGGCTCCGGACCTTTCGCTTAACGCAGACGACTGTAAGAGAAGAGATAACACGTGCTCGACGCAAAAACTTTCGATGAGCTCCGCATCGGCCTCGCGACTGCCGACGACATTCGTCGCTGGTCGCACGGTGAAGTAAAGAAGCCGGAGACGATCAACTACCGCACCCTCAAGCCCGAGAAAGACGGTCTGTTCGGCGAGCAGATCTTCGGCCCCTCGCGTGACTGGGAGTGCTCGTGCGGCAAGTACAAGCGCGTGCGCTTCAAGGGAATCGTGTGCGAGCGCTGTGGCGTTGAGGTCACGAAGTCCTCGGTGCGCCGCGAGCGCATGGGTCACATCGAGCTCGCCGCTCCCGTGACGCACATCTGGTACTTCAAGGGTGTGCCGAGCCGCCTTGGCTACCTGCTCGACATGGCGCCGAAAGACCTCGAGAAGGTCATCTACTTCGCCGCCTACATGGTCATCTCGATCGACGAAGACGGCCGCCATGCCGACCTCCCGGGTCTCGAGAACGAGCTGCGCCTCGAGATCAAGACCCTCGAGGGCCAGCGCGACAGCGCCATCGCGACGCGCATGCAGCGTCTCGAGACCGAGCTCGCTGAGCTCGAAGCTGAGGGTGCCAAGGCCGACCAGAAGCGCAAGGTCAAAGACCTCGGCGAGAAAGAGATGGGTCAGGCTCGCAAGTCGTTCGACGAGCAGATCGCCCAGCTCGAGCGCGTGTGGGAAGACTTCCGCACCCTCAAGGTCGGCGACCTCAAGCCCGAAGACTCGGTGTTCCAAGAGCTGCAAGACCGTTTCGGTCTGTACTTCGAGGCGCACATGGGTGCCGAGGCCATCAAGAAGCGCCTCGAGGCCTTCGACCTGGCCGCCGAGAGTGAGCTGCTCCACGAGCAGATCGCCACGGGCAAGGGCCAGAAGAAGATCCGCGCCATCAAGCGCCTGAAGGTCGTCAACTCCTTCTTGCAGACCGGCAACTCGCCGGCCGCGATGGTTCTGGATGTCGTGCCGGTCATTCCGCCGGAGCTTCGCCCGATGGTGCAGCTCGACGGTGGCCGCTTCGCGACCTCTGACCTCAACGACCTCTACCGTCGTGTGATCAACCGCAACAACCGTCTGCGTCGTCTGCTTGACCTCGGGGCTCCCGAGATCATCGTGAACAACGAGAAGCGCATGCTGCAAGAGGCCGTTGACGCGTTGTTCGACAACGGTCGCCGCGGCCGTCCGGTGACGGGCACGGGTAACCGCGCTCTCAAGTCGCTCAGCGACATGCTCAAGGGCAAGCAGGGCCGGTTCCGTCAGAACCTGCTCGGCAAGCGCGTCGACTACTCGGGCCGTTCGGTCATCGTCGTTGGTCCGCAGCTCAAGCTGCACCAGTGTGGCCTGCCGAAGCTCATGGCTCTCGAGCTCTTCAAGCCGTTCGTCATCAAGCGCCTGATTGACCTGGGCCACGCTCAGAACATCAAGAGCGCCAAGCGCATGGTCGAGCGTTCACGTCCGCAGGTGTGGGATGTTCTCGAAGAGATCATCCGCGAGCGCCCCGTGCTGCTCAACCGCGCACCCACCCTGCACCGCTTGGGCATCCAGGCCTTCGAGCCTCAGCTCGTTGAGGGCAAGGCCATCCAGCTGCACCCGCTCGTCTGCGCGGCGTTCAACGCCGACTTCGACGGTGACCAGATGGCTGTGCACCTGCCGCTCTCGGTCGAGGCACAGGCCGAAGCCCGCATCCTCATGCTCGCGTCGAACAACATCCTCAAGCCGTCTGACGGCCGCCCGGTGACGGTTCCCACGCAAGACATGATCATCGGTCTGCACCACCTCACGACCGTGCGCGAGGGCGCTGCCGGCGAAGGCCGCGCGTTCTCGTCGGTCGCCGAGGCGATCATGGCCATGGACCAGGGCTCGCTGCACCTCAACGCGCCCATCCGCATCCGTCTCTACGGTGAGAAGTTCGCCGACGGCCGCGAGCTGCGTGAGACCACGCTCGGTCGCGCGCTGTTCAATGAGCAGCTGCCGGCTGACTACCCGTTTGTGGATGCTGTGGCTGACAAGGGCACGATCTCGCAGATCGTGAACGACCTCGCTGAGCGCTACCCCAAGACGATCGTAGCCGCCACGCTCGACAAGGTGAAAGACGCCGGCTTCTACTGGGCGACCCGTTCGGGAGTCACCGTCGCGCTCAGCGACGTGCTCACGCCGCCGAAGAAGAAGCAGATCGTCGCTGAGTACGAGAAGAAGGCCGCGAAGATCCAGGGTCAGTTCGACAAGGGTCTGACGACCGACGACGAGCGTCGTCGTGAGCTCGTCGAGTTGTGGACGGAAGGCACCAAGGCCGTCAACGACGAGATGCGCGCCAACTTCCCGGTCGACAACACCATCAACCGCATGGTGACGTCGGGTGCTCGGGGTAACTGGCTGCAGGTCGGCAACATCGCCGGTATGCGTGGCCTGGTGTCGAACCCGCGTGGTGAGATCATCGCGCGCCCGATCATCAACTCCTACCGCGAGGGCCTGTCGGTGGCCGAGTACTTCATCGCCACCCACGGTGCCCGCAAGGGTCTGGCCGACACCGCTCTGCGTACGGCCGACTCGGGCTACCTCACGCGTCGACTCGTCGACGTGGCGCAAGACGTCATCATTCGCGAAGAAGACTGTCGCACCGGTAAGG
>JBJOPU010000027.1:0-11028 GCA_046050505.1 Actinomycetota bacterium | reverse complement strand
CAACCCCGCTCGGCCGTGCGTTCGAGAGCGCCGCTCGTGCCGAGCTCGAAAGCCGCGGCATGCGGCTGGCCGCCGTCGAGCAGCTTGATGCCGCGACGAATCCGGCTCGCCTCGCCTTCAGTGTGGCGGGGGGCGAGCCTGACGCGGTCATCCTCGCGAGCGACTCCTCGCTCTCAGCGTTGCACCCCGCGATCATGACGGCACTCACCGATCGCGGCATCACGGGTGGTCAGCTGTGGATGACCGCTCCTGCACTCGCGGACTACTCCACCACCGTCGGCGCCGGTCTCCTCGAGGGGGCGCACGGAGTGCGCGAGGGGGCAGCCACGAGTGACGAGTTTCTCGTGCGACTGCGGCAGTCAGACCCAGCCGTCGTCAGCGCTCGGTTTGCGGCCGAGACCTACGATGCCGTCATCCTCGGCGCGTTGGCCGCCGAGATTGCCGGCGATGAGAGTGGGCGTTCGATCGCCACGTTCATTCGCATCGCCGCGGCCGATGGCATTGTGTGCGCGAGTTTTGGCGAGTGCATCGCGGTGCTTGCGACCGAGCCGCAGAGCGATTACGAAGGCCTATCGGGCTCCGTCACGATGTCGGCCGACGGCGCCGTCACTGACGCGACGTTGAGCCTGTATCGATACGGTGTTGACAATCGAGCAGAGCTCGTCGGGCCTATTGTGTCGATCAGCCCCTAGCCTGCGGAAATCGTCGCGTGCAACCGGGGTCTACGGCGGAAATCGTTGGCCGGGCAGGCTCTCAAGATCGTTTCGCGGTGTTACAGGGATGTAACCCGCGCGTGTTGTGTATGTCGCCGTAGCACCGTACGGTGTCTAGGCGGCCACTCTCGTGGTTCTGCATCCTGAACACATTTGAAACCCAAGGAGTAACATGGGCGTTTTCACCACGGCTACCGGCCGTCGCTCTCGTTCTCTCAAGTCGATCCTCGGCGGCATTGCCGTCGTGGGCGCGAGCGCACTCGTTCTGAGTGGCTGCGCAACGACTGAGACCGAAGAGCCCGCCGGACCCACCGAGCAGCTGACCCTCAAGATCGGCACCATCCTCCCCCAGAGTGGCGCCCTGGCATTCCTCGGCCCGCCCGAGGAGGCCGGTGTTGCCCTCGCCGTGCAGGACATCAACGAGGCCGACCTCGGCATCACCGTTGAGGCTGTCTTCCGCGACTCGGGTGACACCACCACTGACACCGCCACCGTTTCGGTGACCGACCTCCTCTCGCAGGATGTCTCGGCCATCGTCGGCGCCGCGTCGTCGGGTGTCTCGAAGACCGTGATCGACCAGATCGTGGCCGCTGGCGTTGTGCAGTTCTCGCCGGCCAACACGTCGCCCGACTTCACGACCTACGCGGACGACAACCTCTACTGGCGCACCGCCCCCAGCGACCTGCTGCAGGGCGAGGTGCTCGGTAACCTCATCGCTGAAGACGGCGCTGCCACGCTCGGCATGATCGTTCTGAACGACGCCTACGGCACCGGCCTCGCCGGCGCGCTGCGCGCGACGTTCGAAGCCGCTGGTGGCGAGGTTGTCGCCGAGGAGCTGTTCAACGAGGGTGACACGAGCTTCGACGCTCAGATCTCCGCGCTGACCGCTGCTGCTCCCGACGCCATCGCCGTCATCACCTTCGACCAGGCCAAGGTCGTCGTCCCCGGTCTCGTGGGCGCGGGCTACCCCGGCAACCAGCTCTACTTCGTCGACGGTAACCTCGCCGACTACAGCGCTGACTTCGCCGCTGGCCTCGTTGAGGGCGCCAAGGGCACCCTGCCCGGCCTCGACATCGCGACCCTGGGCAACTTCCAGGAGCGTCTCCTCGAGGTTGACCCCGAGCTGACTGAGTTCAGCTACGCGGCCGAGTCGTACGACGCCGTCGTCCTCCTCGCGCTCGCCGCTCTCGCGGCCGGCTCGACCGAGGGTGCCGACATCGCGGCCAAGCTGCAGGAGGTCTCGGGTGGTTCGGGCGATGGCGAGAAGGCGACCGACTTCGCGTCGGCCGCTCAGATCATCCTCGACGGCGGCGTCGTTGACTACGACGGTGTCTCGGGCCCGATCACGTTCGACGAGAACGGCGACCCCACTGAGGCCACCATCGGTGTCTACCAGTACGGTGCCGACAACAAGTTCAGCCGCATCAACTAATTCAGAACCCACAGTTCTGAACTAGAGCGACTGTGAAGGGCCCCGACTTCGGTCGGGGCCCTTCTTCGTGTGCGGGATGCTCGCGCGGGCATCCCGCCGCCTCCGCTCTGAACGCGAGGGGCCGCCGCCCCGCCGCCCTGCCGCACCGTGAGGGCGCCGCCCCGCCGCCGTGCTGCGCCGTGAGGCCGCCTCGGGAGCGACCCCGGCCTCGCCGGAGCGATTGCCGTGCCTCGGCACACCTCCTGCGACAGCGGCAGCACACACAGAAGGGCCCCGCCGAGCGAGAATCGCTCTGCGGGGCCCTGTAAGCCGTTCTGCGGGCCTAATCTTGCCCGAGGGTGCCCAGATAGAGTCCGATGACCTTCGGGTCGTTCAGAAGCTCACGGCCCGTGCCCGTGTAGGCGTCGGTGCCCTGGTCGAGAACGTAGCCGCGATCGCAGATCTGCAGGCAGCGGCGAGCGTTCTGCTCAACCATGATCGTCGTCACGCCCGCCTTGTTGATCTCCTTCACGCGCAAGAAGGCTTCGTCTTGGCGCACGGGCGAGAGGCCAGCGCTCGGCTCGTCAAGCAAGATCACTTCGGGGCTCATCATGAGCGCACGGCTCATCGCCACCATCTGGCGCTCACCGCCCGACAGTGAACCCGCGCGCTGCCCCAGGCGCTTGGCGAGCTCAGGGAAAATCGACACGACAAAGGCGAGTCGGTGGTCGAGCTCTTTCGGCTTTTGAAAGAGACCCATCTCGAGGTTCTCGCGAATGGTCAACGTCGGAAACACGTTGTTCGTCTGCGGCACGAAACCCACACCCTTGGCCACGAGCTTGTTGGCCTTGAGGTTTGTGATGTCGTCGCCGTAGAGCGAGATCTTTCCTTCGCGTACCTTCACGAGACCGAAGATCGCCTTGAGCAGGGTCGACTTTCCGGCGCCGTTGGGGCCGATGATGCCGATGAGCTCACCCTCGTGCGCCGTCAACGAGCAGTCGTTGAGGATGTTGATGCCGGGCAAGTACCCAGCCGTGACGGAATCAACGTGGACGACAACCTTGCGGGTCTCGGTCACGGCGTCAGTTTTGTTCTTCGTCGGCGTCGTCATCGGCCAGCTCCTTGATCGCGGTCATCACTCCGGTGTCGAGATCACCGAGGTCTTCGTCGTGGTGTGAACCGAGGTAGGCATCGATCACGGCGGGGTTGGCCATGACCTCGTGCGGGTCGCCTTCGGCGACAACACGACCCTCAGCCATCACGACGACCCAGTCGGCGATGTGGCGCACCATGTGCATATCGTGCTCGACGAAGAGCACGGTCATGCCCTCGGTCTTGAGGTTCAAGATGTGGTCGAGCAACGACTGCGTGAGCGCCGGGTTCACGCCAGCCATCGGCTCGTCGAGCATGACGAGCGTGGGCTGGCTCATGAGGGCGCGGGCCATTTCGAGCAACTTGCGCTGGCCGCCCGAAAGGCTGGCCGCGTAGTCGTCCTTCTTGGCATCGAGCTTGAAACGCGCGAGCAGTTCCATCGCGCGCGCTTCGATCTCAGCCTCTTGCTTGCGCCAGATCCAGGGGAACAGCGCGCGCGCCAAGCTTTCGCCGCTCTGGCCCTTAGCACCGAGCTTCATGTTGTCGAGCACGGTGAGCAGGCTGAGCGCCTTCGTGAGCTGGAACGTGCGCACCTGACCCTTGCGGGCCACCTTGAAGGCCGGGATGCCCGAGATGCCTTTGCCATCGAACGTCCACTCACCCGTGTCGGGCTTGTCGAAGCCCGTCAGCAAGTTGAAGAGGGTCGTCTTGCCAGCACCGTTCGGGCCGATGAGCGCCGTGATGGCGCCCCGCGGAATCTCGAGGTGGTCGACCTGCACGGCCGTGAGGCCGCCAAAGGTGCGCGTGATGTTGTCGGCCACGATGATCGGGTCGACTTTCTTCACGCCGGGAGCCGGCTCACCGATGTGCAGGCCGGTTGACTTGATGGGGGCGCCCTTGGCGCCGGCGCTACTTGACAAAGGCCAGCTCCTTCTTGTTCCCGAAGATTCCTTGAGGTCGATATATGACGATCACCATGATCGCGACGCCGACCAAGATGAAGCGCAACTGGCCTGCCTGCACGTTCGTCAAGAACGGCAGCCATCCCACCTCGACCGCGCGAGCAATGAAGCCCGAGAAGAACGACAGCAGCACCCAGAAGATGACCGAACCGATGATCGGTCCGAACACCGTGGCAGCTCCACCGAGCAACAGAATCGCGTAGATGAAGAACGTCAGCGAGGTCTGGTAGTTCGAGGGAACGACGGCGCGCGGCAAGATGAAGACCATGCCAGCGAGGGCGCCGAACACGCCACCGATGACCAGCGACTGCATCTTGTAGAAGTAGACGTTCTTGCCGAGCGCGCGCACGGCATCCTCGTCTTCACGGATTCCCTTGATGACACGGCCCCACGGGCTCTTGAAGAGACGCCACGTGATGAAGGCCGCGATGGCGACGAGGCCCCAGCCGAAGATGCGGACCCACCAGTCGTAGGGGTTGTAGACCCACGGTCCGAAGCCCAACATGTCTTTCTCATCGAAGAAGAGCAACAGCGGGTTCAGCGCCTCGAAGCCGCCCTTGTAGCCCTGCAGACCGTCGGCCGAGCCGGTGACCGACTCGAAGGTGTTGGTCGTGAACAGCAGACGAACGATTTCTGCCGCCGCGATGGTCACGATGGCGAGATAGTCAGCGCGCAATCGCAGCGTCGGGATGCCCAAGATGAGGGCGAAGACGATGGCAGCCCCCACGCCCATGAGAATCGCGGCCCACACCGGCCACCCGAAGGTGAGCGTGGCGATGGCGAACCCGTAGGCGCCGAGCATCATGAAGCCTGCTTGACCGAAGTTGAGCAGTCCCGTGAACCCGAAGTGGATGGCGAGGCCCAACGCCGCAAGGGCGTAGGCGGCCGTCGTCGGAGAAATGATCTCCTGCGCGGCGTTGGAGAAGAGAAGGATCCAGTCGATCATGGTCAGCCCCTAGCCGATTCGTTCTTTGCGTCCGAGGATGCCCTGGGGCCGCACGAGCAGCACCAGGATGAGGATCACCAGTGCTCCGACGTACTTCATGTCGGAGGGGATGATGAGCGTCGACATTTCGACGAACAGGCCGACGACGAGCGCGCCGACAAGGGCGCCGAACGCCGTTCCGAGGCCACCCAGTGTGACGGCGGCGAAGGTCAGCAACAGGATCTGGAAGCCCATGTCCCAGCTGACGCCCGGGCGGAAGTACGCCCACAGGATGCCGCTGAGGCCAGCGAGGGCACCCGACATGACCCACACGATGCGAATCACGCGGTCGACGTCGATTCCACTCGCGGCGGCGAGCGACGGGTTGTCAGAGACGGCGCGCGTGGCCTTGCCGAGGCGCGTCCGCAGCAAGAAGTAGGCCACACCGAGGAGCACGAGCACACTCACGCCCATGCTCGCGACGTCGGTCCACGAGAGACCGAACAGGCCGATCTCGAGGCCCGCGTCGGTAGCGCCCGGCAGCTGCTGCGTGTCGCCGCCCACGAACATCTGGAAGATGTACCGCACGGCAAGCGAGAGACCGATCGAGACGATCATCATGGGGATGAGTCCGACGCCCTTCTTGCGCAGCGGCTTCCAGAGCGCGGCGTCGTTGATGTAGCCCAGTGCTGCACTCAAGACGAGGGCGATCGGAATTGCCAGCCAGATGGGCATCCCGAACACGACACCGAAGAGCAGCGTCATGAGACCGCCGAAGGTGATGAGTTCGGCGTGCGCGAAGTTGCTCAGTCCCGTCGTGCCAAACACGAGTGAGAGACCGATGGCAGCGAGGGCAAGCAACAGGCCGAAGTTGAGACCGTTGAACAGCCGCTCAACCACTTGGTCGAGCAGGCTCACGGTGTTGCGCTCGCCCTGACCGATGAAGAAGTTGGCGACGGCGCTGCCCGACTGGCCCACGGTGATCGTGCGCACGTTGGGCTGCTCGAGGTCGGGGTCAATAACCGCGATGCCTTCGGGAAGGGTTTCTTCGTTGAGCGTCACGGTGTACTCGCCGCGCTCGGGAACGCCAACCGCCCAGCGGCCGTCGTCTCCTGAGACCACGTCGACGCTGAATCCGCCGCCCGCGATGACGAGTTGCACGTCAGCCAGCGGTTGATCGGCGAGCTCAACAAGACCACTGATCTTGTTGTCGTACTCGTCGAGGCCGATCTCTTCGGCCGAAGCCGGAGCGGCAATAGACAGGGTGAGAGCGCTCACGAGTCCGGCAAGAAGCACGGCGGCGAATCGCCGGTGTGCTCGCCGGTGTAGCGGTCTGCTAGCAGCGTGTGCCACGAAACCTCCAGGTCGTTTCGGGTGGGGCGGTGCAGCCCCGCGGGCCAGCAGGCCCAGTTCGTCGTCGGTGACGATACGGATCGATTGTTGCCGAGGTGTTTCGGGTTCGACCAATCTGCTCAGCCATTATTGCGACGGAATACGTTTCGACCTAACCCGCTTAAGATGAGATACCCGAATTCGGCGCCGCATCCGGGTTCGAATCACGCTCGCATGCGTGAACGATCACACATCACCCACGATGCGAGGGAAACCATGGACCAGCCCGATCCGTTCGGATTCATCGGACTCACCTATGACGACGTCATGCTGTTGCCCGCGCACACCGACGTTATTCCGAGTGAAGCCGACACGGGGTCGCGCCTCACGCGCCGCATCACGGTCGCGGCGCCGCTTCTTTCGGCAGCGATGGACACCGTCACCGAGTCGCGCATGGCGATTGCGATGGCGCGCCAGGGTGGCCTCGGCATCATGCACCGCAATCTGTCGATAGAGGAGCAGGCTCAGCAGGTTGACAAGGTCAAGCGCTCTGAGTCGGGCATGATCACCAATCCCGTCACGACCACGCCCGATGCGACGGTCGCCGAAGTAGATGCCCTGTGCGGCCAGTTCCGCGTATCCGGTCTCCCCGTGGTCGAAGGCGATGGGCGACTCGTGGGCATCATCACCAACCGTGACATGCGCTTCGTGTCGCGGTTCGAAGCCGAGACCACGCTCGTGCGCGACGTGATGACTCCTGCACCGCTCATCACCGGACCGGTCGGCATCTCTCAAGATGACGTGCTCGCGCTCTTTGCGCAGCACAAGATCGAGAAGCTGCCTCTCGTCGACGGCGAGGGTCGCCTGCACGGCCTCATCACCGTCAAAGACTTCGACAAGAGCGAGCAGTACCCCAACGCCACGAAAGACGACGAGGGGCGCCTTCGTGTCGGCGCCGCCATTGGGTTCTTTGGGGATGCATGGGATCGCGCTGGTGAGTTGCGCGACGCGGGCGTCGACATCCTTGTCGTCGACACGGCCAACGGCGACAGCCGGGGCGTGCTCGAGATCATCGCGCGGCTCAAGGCCGACCCGGCGTTCGCACACATTGACGTGATCGGCGGCAACGTTGCCACGCGCTCGGGTGCCCAGGCCCTGATCGACGCGGGTGCTGACGCTGTCAAGGTGGGCGTGGGCCCTGGCTCGATCTGCACCACGCGCGTGGTCGCCGGCGTGGGTGTGCCGCAAGTGACGGCCGTCTACGAGGCATCGCGCGCCGCGCGCGAGGTCGGAGTGCCGGTGATCGCCGACGGCGGTCTGCAGTACTCGGGCGACATCGCTAAGGCGCTCGTTGCCGGCGCTGACACGGTCATGCTCGGCTCTCTGCTCGCCGGAACCGACGAGAGCCCGGGCGACCTGATCTTCGTGAACGGCAAGCAGTTCAAGTCGTACCGCGGCATGGGCTCGCTCGGTGCGCTGCAGACCCGCGGCAAGAAGACCTCGTACTCGCGCGACCGCTACTTCCAGGCCGATGTGCCGAGTGACGAGCAGCTCATTGCCGAGGGCATCGAAGGCCAGGTTCCCTACCGCGGCCCCGTGTCGTCGGTCGTGTACCAGCTGCTCGGCGGGCTGCGGCAGTCAATGTTCTACACCGGAGCGCGCACGATTCCTGAGCTCAAGCAGCGCGGCAAGTTCGTGCGCATCACGGCGGCAGGCCTCAAAGAGTCGCACCCGCACGACATTCAGATGGTCGTCGAGGCGCCCAACTACCGCCGGTAGGCGCTCCTGCTCTCGCGACATCGTGCGTTTCGGTCGTGACCGTGCGCCGAAACGCACGGGGCTGACCGCAGCGCACGGGCTCCTTCACACGAGCGAGTTGAGTCGAGCATCCACTGGCTCAGGCTCGTTGTGGCAAAGAGTGCTCGTGAATGGCGCAGGGTGCCGGCATGCACATTCCCCCACACCTCATGAGCGACGGGTTGCTCATCGCGAGCGACCTCGACGCGCACGGTTACGACACTCGAGCGCTCCGCCGGGCTGCGGTTGCCGGCAGTCTGACCCGTGTCGCGCGGGGCATCTATGTGGACGCTGCCGTATGGCAATCAGAGGACTCACGCGAGCAGCACGTGCTGCGATGCCGGGCCTTGGCCGCGCGGCTGGGAAGCGAGGTTGTGCTCGCCGGAGCATCGGCCGCCGCTGTTCTGGGCCTGACCTACCTCGGCCAGTGGCCCGGGCGAGTGTGCGCGCTGAATTCTGTTGCTGACGGCACCCGCGTGCGCGGGGGAGTGTCATGGTGGGGTCACGACGACCGAAGCACCGGGGTGATCGACCTCGGCTGGGTGCGAGCCACCAACGCATACCGAACTGCTGTTGAGCTGAGCGCGCGCGAGAGCTACCTTGCGGGCCTCGTGTCGACCGACTCTGCACTTCGCGTGGCAGGACATCGGGGCGCTGGCGATGGAGCACGCGAACTGCTCACCATGGCCGAAGCGCTGCGCCTGCAGCGTGGCGCCCGCCGGGTCGAGAGAGTTGCCGCATTTGCCAACGGTCACAGCGAGTCAGCGGGCGAGTCGTGGACCCGCGTGGTGCTCGCCGATCTCGGTGTTGAGCATCCCGAACTTCAGGTCGACATCAGCGCCGACGGACTCTGGATTGCGCGCGTCGACTTCTGCTGGCCAAGCCGCCACATTGTGCTCGAGTTCGACGGCGAGAAGAAGTATCGCGCGCCGATGCGAGGGCCGTCGCGCTCGGCGGAAGATGTCGTCATCGCTGAGAAGAAGCGCGAAGACCGACTACGGGCCGCCGGGTGGACCGTGCTGCGGATTGTCTGGGATGACCTGCGTGAGCCTGAGCGGTTGCGTCGACTGCTTCGGCAGCACGGGCTCATGCAGTGACGAGCACGCAAGGCCGTGCGTTTCGGCGCAGACCGTGCGGCACGGTGCACGGGGTTGGCCGTAACGCACGGTCTTGCGCGGGGGAGAGGATGCTGCGTGGCGGGCGAGGCGCGCGAAGCGTGGGGCGCGGGGCGAGAGGGTGCTGCGCGGCTAGCGCGCCGCGGGCGGCACAGAGACGCGGGCTCCCGACTCGTGCGAGCGGATCACCGCGTGCGCGAGCTCGAGCGCACGGCGACCCGCCGACGCGGGAACGGGCGGGGGTGAGCCGGCGCGCAGGGCGGTGAGCACAGCATCCAGATGCCGGTCGAAGGTGCGCTCGAATGACCGCGCTTCGTCGTCGAAGTAGCCCGCGCGCCACACCCGCTCGGTCTCGTCGCCGACCGACTGCAGCGTCAGCGCCCGGACGGTGTCGTGGATGACCGCGCGCCCCGCCGTGCCATTGAGCTCGATGCGCTGCGTGTCGGGGTAAGCGTACGACGAGTCGTACGAGCCGAGCATGGTTCCCACGGCTCCCGATGCGAACTCAAGCGCGATCGCCACGGTGCTGAAGGCCCCGTACGTCATGGATGTCATCTGCGCGGCCACCGAGCTGATCGGCCCACACAGGTGCTCGAGCATGTCGAAGCCGTGGCACTGCGTTTCGATGATGTTGGCGTGCGGCGAGGGGCCACGGTTGGCTTCGCCGCCGAAGCGCCAGGTGGCGAACACGAGGTCGCCGAGCTCTCCCGCGAGCAGGGCCGCCCGCGCGCGCAGCACGGGTTCGGCGTAGCGGTGGTTGAAGTTGATGGCGAAGAAGGTGTCGCCCGCCGCGTCGAGCAAGGCGTCGGCCTCGGCGAGGTCGAAGACGAGCGGCTTCTCGACGAGCAGCGGCACGCCCGCCTGAAGCAGCTGCAGCGTGGGCGCGAAGTGCTCTTCGTTCGGCAGGCTGACCATGACGAGATCGGGATGCTCGGCCTCGAGCATCCCGTCAATCGAGGTGTAGGCGCGCGTGTCGTACGCGGCTGCCCGGGCAGCGGTGCGCTCGGGCGACCGACCGACGATGCCCACGAGTTCGGTGTCGATGCGCTCGGTGATGACGCGCGCGTGCTGGGCTCCCCACCCGCCCGCGCCGACGATCGCGACCCGCAGGGGTTCGACCCCGGGCAGCCCTGGTCGCTCGATGCTGAGTGCGCTGCCCGCCATGGTTGCTCCTTCAAGGTCGAGGCCAAGGTCGAGGCCGAGGCCGCGGTCCACGCCGACCGATGCTCGCCACGTTACCCGCGCACGCCCGCCCGGTAGGCTGAACGGGTGATGGAGATCGAGATCGGCCGCGGAAAGCGGGCACGCAGGGCGTATTCGTTCGACGACATCGCCATCATTCCGAGCCGTCGCACGCGCGACCCCGAAGTTGTCTCGCTCGCCTGGAGCATCGACGCCCTCACCTTCGACATGCCCGTCATCGCCGCGCCGATGGACTCTGTCGTGAGCCCCGCCACGGCGATCGCGATCGGCAAGCTCGGCGGCCTCGGCGTGCTCGACCTCGAAGGCCTCTGGACGCGGTACGAGGATGCGGAGGCGCAACTCGCGCGCATTCGCGAGCTCGACGAGGCCGGCGCCACGGCCGAGATGCAGAAGATCTACGCCGAGCCGATCAAGCCCGAACTCATCGGCCAGCGCCTCGCCGAGATTCGCGCGGCGGGTGTTCCCGTCGCGGGCGCGC
>JBJOPU010000026.1:0-11053 GCA_046050505.1 Actinomycetota bacterium | reverse complement strand
GTCGGTCGCTGTCATCGAGATGGGGGCGCGGGTGTATGTGCCGTCACTCGGGCGGTTCCTGAGCGTGGATCCGGTCGAGGGTGGGGTGGATAACGCGTATGTGTATCCGACGGATCCGGTGAACAAGCTCGACTTGAGCGGGATGGTGCAGCACGGGATGCTGATCGACGGTGTTGCGGCTCGATCCAACGGTTATCAGGCACAGCAGGCAGCGGCGGCTAGAGTGCGGCCGCGTGTCGGTGGCAGAGGTGGCGGTGGCATGGCGACCGCACTCGGGCAAAATCTTCGCGCGGCGGCGCCTGAGCTTCTAGTGTTTGCCCGCGTGGTTCGAAACACACCCCTGAGCACCGCAGGTTTGGCGACTGCCGGGCTCTACGGTTCGAGTTGCAAAGGGATCCGTGGTGCAATTCAAACTTGCTACAGCAATACTTTCCCTGGAACGATGACCCTTGGGAATGTGATTATTTCGAACGACCGAAGCATCCCTGCCGACACCCTGACGCACGAAATTTCACACGTGAATCAAAGCGCGATACTAGGGAACGACCTCTACGGGGGTATCTGGGTGGCTGGTCTCCTTTTGTCAGTGACTTTCGACAGCGAACGCTACGGAAGAGTTGGAGGCGGAGGCTGTCTCAACCCGATGGAGTTATCGGCTGCTCTCGGGGGAGGATATGAACAATGCTAAGGAAAGTCACGGCGCCAACTATAGTTGTGGCTATCTGCGCCATTCTCGCGGGCTGCACGGCAGTGAGCCCGATTGAAATATCAGTCGACAGAGGAAGCCTGGCCCTCGTCTCTTGTGACGGAGATTCCATGCGGGATCTCGAAATCTACCAGCTCGAAGCAGATGGTGACGTTGACGAAGACTGGGGCATTCTGGGGTACAAAACAGCTCCGTTGAGGCTGTCTCCGCAGATTCCAATTGTCTTGGATTCCGAGAGCGGATTTGAGAATGCTGAGGTTCAGCTTACGCTCGAGCCGGGGACCCTCTACTCAATTGAGTTTACGAACTCCTCGGGTCGTTTTGAAAACGCCACTTTTAAGGTGCCAGAATCCGGGTTTGTGGACGGTGTCTGGTTGAGAACAGACGGGGCGACATCCGATAAGCCCTGCGCCCGATATTGATCATTGATCAGCCCACCTACGGGTCAGTTGATCGGGGTGATTTACGGCAACGGTTCGTCGTTGACCGGCTTGCAACGCTCTCCGTCGGGGGCGCCGTTGGCGATGGAGTGGGCGTTCCCGCAGGCCGGTGGTGTGCCGCAGGCGTCGGTGGTGGAGCAGGTGGAGCGCACTCGTGCGGGTCGCATTGTGGCGAACACGCTCACCTCGGGTTCGCAGAGTTACAGCTCCTGGTATCGGTTCGATGCAGCATCCCGCATGACGCAGGCGACCCTGTCGCTGAATGGCACCGTTGACCATGTGCTCGACTACGGGTTCGCGGGCACGGTCACTGCGTGTGCTGGCTTCCCGGGAGCCGTGGGCAATGCGGGTGCAAACGGTAACCGCACCACGTTCAGTGATGCTCACACCACCGTGGTGGAGGGTGTGCCGACCACGACGACCTCGTCAACGACCTACTGCTACGACGCGGCCGACCGGCTGCTGGGTTCGGTGGTGTCGGGCACGCCGGTTCCGGAGGCGAACCCGGTCGCGGATGGTCTGAGCCCCGCTATGGGTGCGACGGCAGCTGAGGTGCAGTACGACTCGCGCGGCAACACCACAAAGCTCGCTGACCAGACCCTGGTGTTTGACCTCGCGAACCGGCACGTGTCGACCACGGTCACCGCGGGTAGCGACACGACGACGGTGACCTACCAGCGGGATGTGGGCAACCGCATCATTGCTCGCACCGTGACGGTCAACGGTGCCACGACCGACACCACCCGCTACGCCCACACCGCTTCGGCTGATGTGTCGGGACTGGTGGTGGATGCCGACACCGGGGCAATTCGTGAATACACGGTGTCTCTTCCCGGTGGTGCCGCCGTGCGGTTCGTGCTGGGTGCGAACGCGCGGGAGCAGTGGACGTATCCGAACATGCTCGGCAGCGTGATCCTCGAAGCTGACGGTGATGGCGTTCGAGCAAACAGGATCATCCGGTACGACCCGTGGGGTCAGCCGATCGACCCGCTCACGGGCCGTATCGGCACGGCGACGGCGGATGATGCGGTGATCGATAACGCTGAAGGTGATGCGGACTACGCGTTCGTGGGTGGGCATCGGAAGTTGTATGAGCATCAGGGTTCGGTCGTAGTGATCGAGATGGGCGCACGGGTCTACGTTCCGTCGTTGGGTCGGTTCTTGAGTGTCGACCCGATCGAGGGTGGCGTGGACAATGCGTATGTGTATCCGACGGATCCGGTGAACAAGCTTGATCTGACCGGGATGGTTAGTGACTACATCGGCGGTGGCGGGGGGCAGGGTACCTGTGGATCATGGAATGCCTATTGCTCCCCCTACGCGCGGACAACGTCCGAGCCATGGGAGCGAGAAGCGAATCTCACTATCGCTTCCTTGTTCATCCCAGGTCTTGGACTCCCATCCGTTGGCGCCAGGGCGGGGGTCGCGACGCTTCGCGTCTTTTGGACCGGAGGAGCGATGCGGGAAGCAGCCGTTCTCGCGGCAAATCTTGGAGGAAGAACACTTGAGCAGACCGCTACGGGGCGAGTCTTGACTGCGGCGACAATGCTTACCCCGAAGACATTGAGGCCTTTGTGGAGGCCAGCTTGGGACTGGGCTTCGGCGAGATTCGCACAAGGAGCAACTGCCCACGCGATCGTCTTGATTGGGCGTGGTGGCCTCTGGACCAGTTCAACTTTCGTTCGGGTCGAGGCGCCAATTCTCGCAGCCAATCGCGTGAGATTGTTGCGTCTGGCACTGTGAACGACAATTCGGAGATCAGGATCATGGAGATTTTTCGTCGAAAGCTGAATGGCTGGTCGGCCTCGTCTGAGGGATACGAGGTCCAAGTGGTGTCTCGATCGCACGTCTCCTATCGGGACCGCTTCGGAACGCTGGTCTGGGCTGCTGAAGACCTTTCCGTGGCCCCTTTTGGAATGGTTGTTTTTCTCGATGACATCGCAGACGAGCCTGGGCGCACCGGGAGGGAAGTTCTCGAGCGAATCGGGAGGGCCTTTGCCCATAAAGGGGAATTCGTCGATTTTGCTCCTGACCCGGAGCGGGTCGGAGCGTTCGCCATCGCACCGTGGCTCACCGAACCGGTCGAGTTCAGCGACGTCCATTCGTGGGCAAACATGTATGAGCAGTCACGATCGTGGAGCGCGTCCCTCGATCCAGACATGCGGGCCGCGAGGCTCGATAAACTGTGGTCTGGTGTTTGCGAATGGGCGGAGATCGTAGGAGCGAGGCGAGTCATCGTCGAGTCTCCATTTCCACAGACCCGAGCGTGGGGGGACCTGGGGTTCACGAGAAGGCGCTCCCTATGGTTTCCGTGGCTCGAGTGGAAGTCTGCGACCGCGGAGGTTACGGCGCGCACCATACTCGAACAGCTGCCGCGCTACGGGGACCTGCGCCTCACGTTTTCTAAAGGCCACGAGGTTCTGGGTCTGGTTTCGGGCGACTGGAGAATTATCAGCATTCATCCTCCCTCCGGTGTGGCGAACGAACACTTTGCCTACTTTCGCTCCTTGCTAGAAGGCCTCGACAAGTCCTGACCTCGGGCGTAAAGCAAATGGATCGCCGACGGAACGGCCAACAGATCGGTGACGATCAGCCAGTGCCAGTGCCAGTGCCAGTGCCAGTGCCAGTGCCAGTGCCAGCGCCAGCGCCAGTGCCCGCGGCCCAGCCGAGCGGCGCCGGGCATCCTCTACGAGTCGAACCAGCCGCGCGGGTGGAAGGTCGCGTCGATCGCGGGGCCGCGGCGCGTGGGGGCCGCCCACTGCACGCCGTTGGCGAGAACGCGGTGGATGCTCGGGTGGTGATAGACGGGGTAGTCCTGGTCACCCGGCGAGAAGTAGAAGACGCGCCCGTGGCCGCGAGTCCACGTGGCGCCCGAGCGAAAGACTTCGCCGCCCGAGAACGACGAGATGAAGATGAGCTCTTCGGGGGTGGGAATGTCGAAGAACTCGCCATACATCTCTTGCGCTTCGATGACGAGCGGGTCGGGCACGCCGGCCGCGATGGGGTGGGTGGGGTCGACCGTCCACACCACTTCGCGGTCGCCGTCGTTGCGCCAGCGCAGTGAGCACGTGGTGCCCATGAGCTTCTTGAAGATCTTCGAGTAGTGGCCCGAGTGCAGCACGATGATGCCCATGCCGCCGAGCACCGCCTCGTAGATGCGGTTGACGACGGCGTCGTCGACCTCGGGGTGCGCCTCGTGGCCCCACCAGAGCAACACGTCGGTCGCATCCACGACCGACTGGGGCAAGCCGTGCTCGGGCTCGTCGAGCGTCGCGGTGTGCACCTCGACCGAGTCGCCGAGTAGCGAGGTGAGACCGGCGGCGATCGCGCCGTGCATCCCCGTCGGATACAGCTTTGCGGTGAGCGACTCGGGGTCGCTCTCGTGCCGGTTCTCGTTCCACACGGTCACGCGCAGGGGTGCAGTGGCGGGCGCAGCAGTCATCAGGGCTCCAGTCGAATCTCGCGGCCTTCGGCGGCCGAGCGGTAGCAGGCGTCGAGCACCGCGGTGCGATGCAGGGCGAAGTCGCCGCGGTGAGCATCCCAGTCGCCGCTGGCAATCGCGTCGACAAATTCGCGAATGACCAACGGATGCTCGCCCCCGACCACGTGAACCTCAGGCGTAATCGTCACGGGTGCGCCGGCTTCGTCGCAGTAGATGCGCAGCGTGTCATCGCTCGAATACTGAGGGATGAAGAGGCGCAGCCCACCCTCGATGCCGAGCAGTTCGATCGAGATGTCGTCGGTGTCGACCCCGTGGCCGGCCCAACTGATCTCGAAAGCCACGCTCGAGCCGTCATCGAGGCGGAAGAGGGCGCTCGCGAGGTCGTCGACTTCGAAGGCACCTTTCGCGCTCGTCATTTGGTCGGCGCGATCCCACGAGCCGTAGCCCGCGCGGCCGAGCGCGCCGTGGGTGACGGCGCTCACCGAGACGACGCGCGGTTCGCCGAGCAAGAACAGCAGCGAGTCGAGCACGTGCGGCCCGAGGTCGATGAGGGCTCCGCCGCCCGCCATTGCTTTGTTCGTGAACCACGAGCCCAAGCCGGGAATGCCCGCGCGCCGACGCCACGAGGCGCGCGAGTGATAGACCCGCCCGATGCCGACGCTCGTGAGGTAGGTGCGGGCGTACTGCACGTCGGCGCGGCGACGGTGGTTGAACGCGACCTCGAGCACGCGGTCGTTGTCGCGCGCGGCCTGCACCATCTCTTTCGCTTGCGCGGTATCGATGGCGATGGGCTTTTCGCAGAACACGTGCTTGCCGGCCGCGAGCGCCGCCATCGTGATGGGGTGGTGCAACGCGTTCGGGGTGGCGATGCTCACGGCGTCAACGTCGGGCAGCGTCACGAGGTCAGCCCAGTCGGCGAGCAAGTGGCGCAGGCCGTATTTCGCTCCCAGCTCGGCGAGCCGCGCCTCTTCTTTACCCGAAAGCGCGACGACCTCGACGTCGGGCATGGCGGCGTACGCCTCGAGGTGCACCGAGCCCATGCCAAGGCCGATGACGCCGACGCGCAGTGGGGCGGGAGAGGAGGGGATGGTTGCCACGGGCGGTGCTCTTTCGATGGGAGGGTTCAGGCACATGCCACGCGCATGCGCCCTTTAGGTATGATCTAAAGACTACAGGTGAGGACCTCGACATGACCGACGCACTGGTGCGCGCCCGCCCTGACGGTGGGGGGCGCCTTGCGGTCACCCTCGATGACACCATTCTCAGTGATTCGACGGCACTTTTCGTGGAGGTCGACCGTCGGCCCGTCGATCACTGGGTGGCTCCGCGCATCGGCGGCGAGGGCGACCTCGTCACGATCGAGGGCACGCTGGCCGACACCGGCGAGGGCACGAGCCTGCACGCCGCGTGGAGCGCGCGCCGGGTCGCCGGCCAACCCGTGTGGGAGTTCGCGCTGACGCTGCGTAACGAGGGCGAGCATCCGCTCACGATTACGCGCATGGATCCGCTCTCGCTCGTCACGGGCCCCGCCTGGCGCACGAACGGCTTCACGAGTGCGTGGGGCGACGAGTTTCGACCGTTAACGGGGCACGCGGGCCACCACCTCGTGCTCGAGAGCCGCTCGGGGCGCAGCTCGCACGGCATGATTCCGTGGCTCGGTCTTGAGCGCGGGCCCGTGCGTGGTGGCACCGGTCGCGGCCCCGGCGAGGGCGAGCGCCCCGCGGCTCTCACCGTGGCGCCCGCCTACAGCGGCAACTGGCACATTCACGCGATGGCGGGCGGGCACATTACCGCGGGCATTTCGCCGTGGCAGTTTTGGGTTGACCTCGCGCCGGGCGAATCGGTGACCGCCCCGAGCGTGGTGCTGACCGTGGCCCCGTCGCTGGATGCGGCCGCCGTCGCCCTGCAGAGTGCCGTCGCCGCCGACTGGTTGCCCCGCACCGAGTTCACCGATTCTCTGCCCGTCGAGTGGAACCACTGGTGGCCCTACGAAGACCAGGAAGTCGACGAGCAGGTCATCGCGGACAACGCGCGCGTCGCGGCCGAGGTGGGGATCGAGGTGGCGACGGTCGACGCCGGCTGGTTCGGCGCCGCCGACCCCACGAGCTACTGGCAAGAGCAACGCGGCGACTGGTCGAGCGTCAACACGGCGCGGTTTCCGTCGGGGCTTGAGGCGCTCGGGCAGAGCATCCGCGACGCGGGAGTGCTGCCGGGCATGTGGATCGAGGCCGAAGCCGTCGGCGCGAACTCGCTGCTGCGTGCCGCGCACCCCGAGGCCATGGCTCACTCGGTCGAGGGCCGGCGCGCCGACCCCTCGTATCGCGTGCAGACCGAATCGCTCGACCCCGCCGACCCCACCTTCTTGGGCTACGTGTGCCTCGGCTCGCCGGCCGGCCGCGAGCACGTGCTCGAGTCGATGAGCACGCTCATCACCACGACGGGCGCGCGCTGGATCAAGCTCGACTTCACCATCGACCCCGACGCAGGCTGCACGCGCACCGACCACGGGCACGGCGCGGGCGATGGCCTGTTGCGCCACTACGAGGGCCTCTACGCCGTGCTCGACGAGCTGCGCGCGCGGCACCCCGACCTCATGCTCGAGTCGTGTTCGTCGGGCGGCTTGCGCATCGACCTGGGGCTGGCGCGCCACGTGCACGCCTTCTTCTTGAGCGACCCCGACTACACCGAGCACCACTTGCAGGTGCTGTGGGGCGTGCGCCACCTGCTGCCGCCCGTGGGCATCTTGCACTGGTCGTGGTCGCAGTGGCGCGGCGACTACCCGCCCTCGTGGCGCGACTGGTCGACCGTGACGGTCGACGAGTTCGACACGATGCTGCGCGCGGCCATGTTGCACCGCTTCGGCGTGAGCCTGCGGTTGCCCGAACTGCGTCCAGAACTGATCGACCGGTTGCGCACACACGTCGACCTGTTTCAGCGCGAGGTCGAGCCCTTCGTGCGCGACGGCGTGCTGCAACCCCTGACCGAGAGCCCCGTGCGCGGGGGGTGGGGGGTTCGGGCGCCGAGCATCCAAATCACCCTGCCCGACGGTCGCATGCTCATTGCCGCCTTCGTGCTCGAAGGAGGCACGCGCCCCTACTCGGTGCGCCCGCACGGCCTCGAGCCCAACACCATCTATGCCATCACCGACCTCGCCGACGGCGAAACCCGCCGCATTTCGGGTGCCGAGATGCTCGACGACGGGCTGGTTCCGCTCGGTGACGACCCCGTCACCTCGTGGCTGCTGCTGATCACCCAGATCTCGTAATCTGTCTCGTATGCTGGCCGCGCGATAGAAACGTGAGTGCTTGATGACCCACCCGCACCCGCTTGATGATCCGCGCCCGGCTCCGGGAGCGCTCCCAGCCGCGGCCACGATGCGCACCGACGCAATGGTGCTCTCGCTCGACGGGCAGTGGCGTTTTCGGTGGTCGCCGAGTGCGGATGCGGCACCCACCGGCATCGAGAGCCCTGACTTCGACGACAGCGACTGGGGCACAATGGCGGTGCCCTCGAGCTTCACGATGCCCGTGCACGACGCGACCGTCGGTGGCCCGCACGGAGCCCCGGCATACACGAACGTCAAATACCCCTTTCCGCTTGACCCGCCCTACCCGCCCGACGAGAACCCGCTCGGCGATCACCGCCTGCGGTTCGCGCTCGACACCGTGCCTGAGCGAGCGCACCTGCGCTTCGAGGGCGTCGAGGGTGCGGGCGACGTCTGGCTCAACGGCACCTTCGTGGGCTCGACGCGCGGCAGCCGCTTACCCACCGTCTTCGACGTGAGCGACCTGCTCGCCGCCTCGAACGTTCTCGTGGTGCGTGTGCACACCTTCAGCGCGGCCTCGTACCTCGAAGACCAAGACGAGTGGTGGAACCCCGGCATCATCCGCTCCGTCACCCTGCGCGAGCGGCCCGAACTCGCCATCGACGACGTGCACGTGGTCGCTGGCTGGGGGCCGAGCGGGGCGAGCTTGCGGGTTGACGTGAGCGCAGCATCCGTCGCCGCGATCGAGCTCGTTGAACTGGGGCTGGCGGTGACGCCCGGCGTTGAGATCGCGGTTGCGGATGCTCAGCCGTGGTCAGCCGAAAGCCCCCAGCTCTACACGCTGCGGGTGAGCACGGGCAGCGAGACCGTGCAAGTGCGCATTGGCTTCCGCTCGATCGCGATCGTCGACGGAGTCTTCACGGTCAACGGCGCGCCTGTGCAGCTGCGCGGGGTGAACCGCCACGAGCACCACCCCGACTTCGGTCGAGCGGTGCCCTACGAGACTCTCGTGCGCGATCTGCACCTCATGAAGCAGCACAACGTCAACGCGATTCGCACCTCGCACTATCCGCCGCACCCCGATCTGCTCGACCTCACCGACGAGCTGGGCTTCTGGGTCATCGACGAGTGCGATCTCGAGACGCACGGCTTTGGCGACGTCGGCTGGCGCAACAACCCCACTGACGGTGTCGAGTGGGAGGCCGCGCTGCGCGACCGCGCCGCGCGCATGGTCGAGCGCGACAAGAACCACCCGAGCATCATCATGTGGTCGCTCGGCAACGAGGCCGGCGTGGGCCGCAACCTCGCCGCGATGGCCGACGAGATGCGCGGGCGCGACGCCACCCGCCCGCTGCACTACGAGGGCGACCAGGCGAGTGTCGACGTCGACGTGTGGAGCCGCATGTACGCCTCGCACGCCGACGTCGAACTCATCGGCCAGGGCCTCGAGCCGCCGCTCGGCGACGACCCCTGGGTGAAGCTCGGCCCCGACGATGACGCGCTCGCCCTGCACGAGCGACGACGCGGGATGCCGTTTGTGCTGTGCGAATACGTGCACGCCATGGGCACGGGCCCCGGCGGCATGAGCGAGTACCAAGAGCTATTCGACCGCTACCCGCGCATCATGGGCGGGTTTGTGTGGGAGTGGCTGGAGCACGGCATTCACCGCGCGCTTCCTGGTGGCGGCACCGGAACGTTCTATGGCGGAGACTTCGGCGAGCCCCTGCACGACGGCAACTTCGTCATCGACGGACTCATCGCCGCCGACCGCACGCCCCGCGCGCAACTCGCCGACCTCGCAGCCGTCTTCTCGCCGGTCGTTCTTGATCTGGATGCGGAGGCCGGGGTTCTGCGCGTGCGCAGCCGCCTCGACCACACCGACACCTCGCGGTACCAATTGAGTTGGCGGGTTGCCTCGGCTGCATCGTCGGTTGACGCCGACGGACTCGACCCCGACGCTGCTGCCGCCGGCCGCGCGGGTGTCATCGCCCACGCTCCGGTGCCGCCGCGCGGCACGGCCGAGATTGCCTTGCCCGACGCGCTGCTCGAGTACGTGCGCATCCCCGGTGTGGTCGTGACGGTCGAAGCCTTTGAGTCCGACGATACGGCGTGGGCTCCGCGCGGTTGGGTCGTTGCCCGAGCCCAGGTCGTGACCACAGGAGCCGCGGATGTTCGGCCGGTCGAGCTGCCGGCGGCGAGCATCCTGTCGCTGAGTGATCTGGTG
The DNA here is from genome assembly GCA_046050505.1 of Actinomycetota bacterium. Lineage (GTDB taxonomy): Bacteria > Actinomycetota > Actinomycetes > Actinomycetales > Microbacteriaceae > Microcella. The sequence goes on along the minus strand of JBJOPU010000026.1, from coordinate 976 downwards.
ATCGATGACGCGACCGGTGCGGTCACGGCGTTCGGTTCGCAGGCTGTGGAGGACTGGCGGCTCGAACTGTGGCGGGCTCCGATCGACAACGATCGCGGCGCGGGCTGGGACACGGGCGGCGCGCCCTCAGACGCCGATCGCTGGAAGTCCCTCGGCCTCGACCGCTTGCGCTCGCGCCTGGTGTTGCTCGAGCGCACGCCCGAGCGCGTCGAGGTCGTGACGCACATCGGCGCGGCCGCCCTCGACTGGAGCCTCACGGCCACCTGGGTCTTCACGGCCGAGTCGGGCGCGCTGCGCCTCGCGGTCGACCTGCAGCCGAACGTGCCCGAGGGCGTCGACCTGCAGTGGGCCCGCGCCGGAGTCTCGTTCGCGCTGCCGGGCCTCGTCGACGAGGTGCAGTGGTTCGGCCGCGGCCCCGGCCCGGCCTACCCCGACACGGGCCAGGCGGCGCACGTCGGCTGGTTCACGCGGTCGCTCGACGGCATGCTCGAGCGCACGGTGCGTCCGCAAGAGTCGGGCGCCCGGGCTGATGTGCGCTGGGTGCGGGTCTCGTCGCCCGGCGCTGCGCTCGAAGTGTCGGCGCCCGACGGCGTCGCGCTCACGGTGCGCCCCTGGTCAACCGAAACTCTCGCCGCAACGACCCACGATCACCTGTTGGTTCGGGATGCCCGCACCCGCATCGTGCTCGACCTCGCCCAGCACGGCACCGGCACCGGAGCCTGCGGTCCCGGCGTCTTGCCTCAGTACCGGCTGCACGCGCAGCCCCTGCGCGGGGTGCTGGAGTTTCGCGTCAGCTGAGCAGTGTCGCGAGCCCGAGGCCGGCGAGCACGGCCGCGAGGCCGAGCGCGAAGTTGAGCACCACGCTCACTGCGGCGGCGCGGTGCTTGCCGTCAAGGATCAGCTGCAGGGTTTCGACCGACAGGGTGCTGAAGGTGGTGAGGCCGCCGCAGAATCCGGTCAGGACGATGAGCTGCCA
>JBJOPU010000025.1:0-11096 GCA_046050505.1 Actinomycetota bacterium | reverse complement strand
TCATCACCGCGGCAACGTGGCTCGCCGCAACAACCAGACCCGGAAGCACCAGCAAGCCCAGCCGCGAGAGCACCAGGGCGGCAGCGGCGGCGAACTGCGACGCAAGGAGTTCGATAGAGCGTGCGGCCGCGCGCTCCGTTGTCTCATACAGAGTCGCTGCCGACCGGAGTGCTCGCGAGATGTCACCGAGGTGATCGCGTGAGCGCACAATCGCACTCTCGATCTCCCAGAGATCAGCATCGATGCCGTGACTCACCCCGGTACGAAGGGGCGGGATGCGCGCCGTGACGTCGAAACAGTGCTCGGCGGCTGACTGAAGGGCCCGGCTGAGCCTTTCGAGCTCGTCAATGGCGACACCCGCGCCCACTCCGACAGCAAGCGTGCCGGTCACGGTTGCCCGCCGACACTCGCCGCTGCGGCCTGACTCGCCGCGACGTCGAGTTGAACACGCACGCCGTATAGACGCTCCACCTGACGTGCGAGCCGGGCCCGCTCAATGCCGAGCGACTGCTGACACGCATCTCGCGCGACTCCCCACCAACTGTCGAACGCGCGCTCGTCCGGCACCATCGTCAGAATGCTGGAGACCCGGTCCATCAGGTCATCGACGAGCACGATCTGCCGCCGAATCTCGGCGGCAGGGTCTGCGGCTCGACCCGACGGCGAACACGTCGTGAAAGGTGAGGCGGCGTACACGCAATGCTCCTCTCTGCGGTGGCACCGCATCCGTCACCGCCATGGTGGGCGGTTGCGCATGCGCCCGGCCGGCAACGCGGGCAATCGAGGCGTTCACGGCCCGCGAGGCCCGGGTGTGGAGGAGCGGGAACTGGGACACAATGGGGGCATGAGCTTTGACCGGGTCTTGCATGCACCCGGAATGTTTCGCATCTGCTTCGTCTGCACCGGAAACATCTGCCGCTCACCCATGGCCGAAGCCGTATTTCGCGAGCTCATCCGTGCTCGCGGGTGGGAACAGCATGTTGGCGTCCACTCGGCAGGAACGGGCGAGTGGCACGTGGGCGAAAGCAGTGACCCGCGCACCGTCGCCTCGCTGCGGGCGCGCGGCTATGAGGGCGGGGGCCACCGGGCGCGGCAGTTTGATACCGCGTGGTTCGAGAGCCTCGACCTCATCATCGCGTTCGACCGAACGCACGAGCGCATTCTCAAGTCGTGGGCGCCCGACGATGACGCACGGGCGAAAGTGCACCTGCTCTTGAGTTTTGACCCCGAGGCCGGTGGCGCGCTCGACGTGCCCGACCCCTACTACTCCGACACGGCGATGTTCGACGCCGTGCTGGGCATGATCGAGCGGTCGTGCATCGCGCTCTTCCGCCAACTCGAACCCGGAATCCGACAGGGAGTCGTCTCATGAGCCCGCTCAGCATCCAGCCCCTTAGCCCTCTCGATGGGCGGTACCAGGCGCAAGTCGCTGCCCTGGGTGAACACCTGAGCGAAGCGGGGCTCAATCGTGCCCGCATTGAGGTCGAGGTGGAGTGGCTCATCCATCTGACCAACGCCAGCCTCTTCGGCTCACACCCTCTGACGGCCGAGCAAGCGCGGCAATTGCGCGCGATCGTGACCGACTTCAGTGACGCAGACATTGACACCCTCGCACAGCGCGAAGCCGTCACCCGTCATGACGTCAAGGCGGTTGAGTACTTCGTGCGCGACAAGCTCGCCGAACTCGGCTTAACCGAGATTGCCGAGCTCACGCACTTCGCGTGCACGAGCGAAGACATCAACAATCTGGCCTACGCAATCACGATTCGTGCGGCCGTGCGCGATGTGTGGATGCCCCGCGCTCGATCCCTCGTCGACAGCCTGCGCACCCTCGCCATTGAGCTCCGCGACCAACCGATGCTCGCCCACACCCACGGTCAGCCCGCGACCCCCACCACGATGGGAAAGGAGCTCGCCGTGACCGTTTACCGCCTCGAGCTCTTGCTCGCTTCGGTGGACGAGGTTGAGTACCGGGGCAAGTTCTCCGGTGCCACGGGCACGTTCTCGGCCCACCTCGCCGCCGAACCTGACCACGACTGGATCAGCGCATCCCGCGACTTCGTCACGGGTCTTGGCCTCACGTGGAACCCGCTCACAACGCAAATCGAATCGCATGACTGGCAAGCGCAGCTCTACCAGCGCATCAGCCACGTCGGTCGTGTGCTCCACAATCTCTGCACCGACATGTGGACCTACATCTCCATGGGGTACTTCCGGCAGATCCCGCAGGCGGGTGCGACGGGCTCGTCGACAATGCCGCACAAGATCAACCCGATCCGCTTTGAGAATGCCGAGGCGAACCTCGAACTCTCTAGCGCGTTGCTCGATTCCCTTGCGGCCACACTCGTGACCTCCCGCTTGCAGCGCGACCTCACCGACTCGACGACGCAGCGCAACATCGGTGTCGCTCTCGGGCACTCGCTCCTTGCTCTCGACAACATCATCAAGGGCCTCGGCGAGGTGGCGATCGATCCGGATGCTCTCGCGCGCGACCTCGAGGGCAACTGGGAGGTGCTCGGCGAGGCCATCCAAACGGTCATTCGCGCCGAAGTCACCGCCGGCCGCAGTTCGATCGCCGACCCCTACGCAATGCTCAAAGAGCTCACCCGCGGGCACCGCGTGGGTGCCGACGACCTGCGAGAGTTCATCGACGGGCTCGATGTGTCGGCCGAGGCCAAAGCACGTCTCACGGCCCTGACGCCCCACGGCTACGTGGGTGCCGCGTCTCGACTCGTCGACTACATCAGCGGCACGTAACAGAGCACCCCGAGGGCAGCGCTCGTCAGTCGTTCTTGGTGTCGGGCTCGCGTTCCCCATCGGCGGGGCGATTCGGCGTGATGGCGAGCATGAGCATTGCAAGCACAACAAGGTCGAGCACGAACGTGGCCCCGAAAACGATGAGAGAGAACACGAGTTCACGCGTCACCATGAGCGTGATGAGTGCCACGAACACGGCAACGAGCGCGGCAAGCGCCACGAGCTCGGCGGGGCGCAGAGTGATGCGCGTTCGGGGTTCGGTCATCAGACGGTGCTCTCTTTCGCAGAAGTCGACCACTTGAGGCTAAAGCCTGCGATCAGCAGGTAGATCGCAAGCATGACGGCGTAGGCGCCAAAGAATCCGACGGCGCTCACCGAGTCGCCGACGAGGGCGAGAACGACCGCGAGAGCGAGCGTTGCGCCGCCAATGACAAGAGCGTCGCGCGCGAAGAGGCTGCGACCGCGATGACGGATGCCCCACACAAGCTCAAAGCCGCCCGCGACCACCGCGTACCCCCCAACGAGCAGCAGCAGCATCGCGAGCCCGGCGCCCATGACGGTGAGCACCACCAGGGAGAGGGAGCCGACCAGTCCGGCGATGATCGCAAGGCCGCCGTGCAGCGACCGCAGCGCGTCACGCGAGCCACGCTTCACGCTCGTCGCACCGAGCAGAACTGCACTTCCGAGCCCGAAAACAGCGAGCATCACGAGTCCGAGGGCGGGCGAGTGATTGGCCGTGAACGTAATGGTGAGCCCCACAACTCCAGCGGGAAGCGCTCGCAACACCGGGCCGATCCATGACTCATGCGCCACCGTGGCGTCAGGCAACGAGGTCGCGGAAGTCATGTGGCCATCGTACGGCGCGGCGCCCGTGAGCATCCTGCGACCATCGAGGTCATCACGATGTGCCGAGGGTCTAGATGCGTGGCATGTCGGCAAAGCGAGACAAGTGACCCTGGAAGGCGACCGTGATCGTCTTCGTCGGGCCATTGCGGTGCTTCGCGACAATGAGGTCGGCTTCACCGGGCCGAGCGCTCTCTTTCTCGTAGGCGCTGTCGCGGTGCAGCAAGATGACCATGTCGGCGTCTTGCTCGAGCGAGCCCGATTCGCGGAGGTCGCTGAGAGCGGGCATTTTGTCAGCACGCTGTTCAGGGCCACGGTTCAACTGCGAGAGAGCAACAACCGGAACCTGCAGCTCTTTGGCCATGAGCTTCAGGGCACGGGAGAACTCGCTGACTTCTTGCTGACGGCTTTCGACCCGCTTACCGCTGGTCATGAGCTGCAAGTAGTCGATGATGACCATCTTGAGCCCGACCTTTTGCTTGAGTCGGCGACACTTCGCGCGAATTTCAACGAGCGTCATGTTCGGACTGTCATCGATGTACAGCGGAGCATCGTTGATGCGGCCGCGCGTGGCAGCGATTGTCGTCCACTCTCGCGCATCGATCGTGCCTTTTCGCATCGCCTGCAGGGGGACGGATGACTCTGCCGAGAGCAAGCGCATGGCGATCTCGCTTCGCCCCATCTCGAGCGAGAAGATAATCGTGGGCAGATCATTCTTGATCGACGCACCGCGAGCAAAGTCGAGCGCGAGAGTCGACTTACCCAAGGCCGGCCGCGCGGCAACGAGAATCAGTTGCCCGCCGTGGAGGCCATTCGTGAGCTCATCCAGATCAGCAAAACCGGTCGGCACGCCGGTCATTGACCCGTCGCGACCCTTGGCGGCCTCGATCTCATCGATCGCCGTCGTCACCGCCTCGGTCAGCGGAATGAAGTCTTCTGCCTCAACACCACCGGCAACTTGGTAGATCTCGGCTTGCGCGTTGTTGACGAGGTCGGTGACCTCGCCTTCCGACGCGTAGCCCATCTGCACAATCCGCGTTCCCGCCTCAACGAGTCGACGCAAGACGGCTTTCTCCGCGACAAGCGATGCGTAATAGCCCGCGTTTGCTGCCGTCGGCACGATGGCCGTCAACGTGTGTAGATAGTCAGCGCCGCCCGCGCGGCTGAGAGCGCCCGACTTGGTGAGCTCATCGGTAACAGCAATAACGTCGGTGGGCTCGCCGTGTGAGTAGAGGGTGAGGATCGCCTCGAAGATCACCTCGTGCTTGGGCACGTAAAAGTCGACGCCGCGCACGCTCTCGATGACGTCGGCAACGGCGTCTTTGCTCAGCAGCATGCCACCGAGGGCGCTCTGCTCGGCAAGGAGATCGTGGGGAGGAACACGGTCGTGGTTGCGAGAGTCGCTCGTGCCTCGAGGTTCGCCCGCCGGACGTGGATCGGTCGCTGCCGAGATGTGCGCAATCGACATAGCAAACCCCCCGTTTCGTGCCGATGCTTCAGGTGTACCGCCGACCGCTGACACCCGGTGTCGCGATGCGTTCGCGTCACCCTGATGGACGACGGTTCACCCTAGGAACCTGGGGCATCCCCCCTCAAATCCACCCTGTGGATAACAATGTGGAATCGTGCAGAGAAACGCCGGAGACGATGTGGGCAACATGTGGAAACGTCTGTGCACTCACCAGGAATATCCGTCATATAAAGCAGTCTGACCAGGCATTTAACTATTCACACCGTGTGTGGAGAAACAGCCTTCAAGCGACCCCTGAGGGTTGGTGCGCGCAGAGCAGGGTCTGTGGACGAACACGCCGTAGCGCACTTGACAGCGGGATGCACAAAGCGGTACCCGCGCCGAGGCGCGAGTACCGCTTTGTGGTGCTGAGAACGACTACTTTGCGGCCACAACCGAGATGGTGATGGTCGCAACGACACCGTCGCGCAGCTTGAGAATCGCCTCGTGAGTGCCGAGCCCCTTGATGGGCGCGACAAGCTCGAGAAGGCGCTTGTCGATCGAGCCGAGGCCGGCAGCAGCGACAGCGTCAGCCACATCACCGGTCTTGACCGAACCGAACAAACGACCTTCAGCGCCCGCCTTGACGGTGAGCGTGACGGGGTTCGCCTCGAGGCGAGCCTTCAGGTCGAGGGCCTCTTCGATCGTGGCGTGCTCGCGCGCTGCGCGGGCTGCCTTGATCGAGTCAACCTGCTTCTCGCCACCGCGGCTCCACGCCACGGCAAGACCCTGAGGAATGAGGTAGTTGCGGGCATACCCGTTCTTGACCTCGACGACATCGCCCGGAGCACCGAGACCGGTGACGTCCTGCGTGAGAATGAGCTTCGACATCAGGTGCTCCTATCGGCCCGCGCCCGCGTACGGCAGCAGTGCCATCTCGCGCGCGTTCTTGACGGCGCGGGCGATGAGGCGCTGCTCCTGCACGGAGACACCGGTGATGCGACGAGCACGGATCTTTCCGCGCTCGGAGATGAACTTGCGGAGGGTCGCGACGTCTTTGTAGTCAATGACGCCAACGCGGATCGCTTTCGCGGGAGCGGCGTTCTTCGCGCCCTTGCCACCGCGAGGCTTGCGGCGGTCGCCGCTGCTCTTGCCAGCCATGTGGTTGTCCTTTTCTTACGGGATGTTCAGAAGTGATTCGCGCGGAAACCGAGCGGATCAGAAGGGGGTGTCGTCCGAGAACGAGCCGGGGGTGTTCCACACGTCGCCACCCGAGGGCGCGCTGGCTGACGCCGGTGCACCCCACGGTTCGTCGGCGATCGGGGCGCCGCTTCCGCGGCCACCACCCATCGGGGCACCACCAGCGCCAGCGGCGCTGCGGGTGACCTGGGCGGTCGCGTACCGCAAGCTCGGGCCGATCTCGTCGACCTCCAGCTCGATGGTGGTGCGCTTTTCGCCCTCTTTGGTCTCGTACGACCGCTGCTTGAGTCGACCTTGAGCGATGACCCGGCTTCCCTTGGTGAGCGAGCTTGCCACGTGCTCGGCAAACTCACGCCACACGCTCGCGCGCAGGAACAGGGCGTCACCGTCTTTCCACTCGTTCGACGCTCGGTCGAACGAACGGGGGGTCGACGCGATCGTGAAGTTCGCGACGGCGAGTCCGCTCTGCGTGTACCGCAGTTCGGGGTCAGCAGTGAGGTTGCCGACAACGGTGATGATCGTCTCGCCGGCCACGACTACTCCGCAGCCGTGGCGTTCGACGCGGCCTTGACGGCAGCGCGCGCGGCCTTCGCCTCGGCGCGAGCCGAGTTGTCGGCTTCAATCGACGCGGCGCGAGCAACAGCCTCTTCGGTGCGCAGAACCTTCGTGCGCATCACGGCCTCGCTGAGCTTGAGCTGACGATCGAGCTCTTGCGTTGCCGAGGGGTTCGCCGTGAAGTTAACGACGGCGTAAATGCCCTCGGTCTTCTTGTTGATCTCGTAAGCAAGGCGACGACGGCCCCAGATGTCGACGGTCTCAATAGAGCCGCCATCGTTCCGGATCACGCCAAGGAACTTGTCCAGGCTCGGAGCGACAGTGCGCTCATCGATCTCCGGGTCGAGAATGACCATCAATTCGTACTGATGCATGACTCACCCACCTCCTTCGGACTCGAACGGCTGCAGACGGTCTGCAGCAGGAGGGTTATGGCATCGTGTGCCCACGCGCGCAAGCGCCGGGGCAACCTGCAGAGTCTAGTCGCACACCGACTCGGGCTCAAACCACGAGAGAGTGTTTAAGCCCGCGCGGCAAACCATGCGCGAAGGCGCCTCTCGGCCTCGGAATCACCGAGGGGTCCCTCGTCGAGTCGCTGCTCGAGCAAAAAGCGGTAGGCCTCACCGACGAGCGGACCGGGCCGGAGGCCAAGAAGCGCCATGATTTGCTCGCCGTCGAGATCAGGCCGAATCGATTGCAGTTCTTCTTCTTCAGCGAGCGCGGCGATGCGGCGCTCCAACTCGTCGTAGGCGCCGCGCAACCGGGCTTCTTTGCGGCGATTGCGCGTCGTGACGTCGGCGCGGGTCAGAATATGCAGTCGCTCGAGCAGGGCATCCGCATCACGGACGTAGCGGCGCACGCCCGAATCGGTCCACGGAGCATCGCTGTAGCCGAAGAACCGCAAGTGCAGTTCGATCAATCGACTGACCGCGGTGATCGTGTCTTTGTCGAATCGCAGGGCCGTGAGCCGTTTGCGGGCGAGCTTGGCCCCGACGACATCGTGGTGGTGAAAGGTCACGGCGCCCCCGGGCTCAACGCGCTTCGTTGCCGGCTTGCCAATGTCGTGCAACAACGCGGCAAGGCGAAGAACGACGTCGGGGGTGGCCTCGGGGGTGCGTTCGGCCTCGAGCGCGATCGCCTGCTCGAGCACGGTCAACGAATGGTCGTAAACATCTTTGTGGTGCGCGTGCTCATCAACTTCAAGGCGAAGCGCCGGCAGTTCCGGCACGACGAGCTCGGCCAACCCCGTATCAACGAGCAGTGCGAGTCCGAGCCGAGGAGCCGATGTGCTGAGCAACTTCACTAGTTCGTCGCGCACGCGCTCGGCAGAGATGATCGACAGCCGGTCGCGCATCCGGGCCATTGCCTCAACGACCGACGGGTCAATCTCGACCTGCAGCTGAGCGGCAAAGCGCGCGGCTCGCAGCATGCGCAGCGGGTCGTCACCGAACGAATCATCGGGGCTTCCCGGTGTCATGAGGCGTCGAGCGAAGAGGTCGTCGAGACCCCCCGAGGGGTCGACGAGAGTGCGCGCCGGCAAGCGCAGCGCCATGGCGTTGATCGTAAAGTCGCGCCGAACGAGGTCGCCCTCGAGGGTGTCGCCGAAAGCGACCTCGGGCTTGCGAGAGTCGGGCGAATACGCATCGGCACGATAGGTCGTGATCTCAACGGTGTGCTCGCCGAGCCGCGCACCGATCGTTCCGAAGGCACGGCCAATATCCCAGTGCGCAGTCGCCACGGGGGCGACGATTCGAATGATGTCGTCGGGGCGAGCAGACGTCGTCAAGTCGAGGTCGTTGACCGGCCTGCCGAGAAAGGCGTCGCGCACCGGTCCGCCCACGAGTGCCAACTCGTGGCCTGCCGCCGCGAATCTCTCCGCGAGTGTGGCCAGTGGTTCAGACGTTGCGAGGGCCTCGAGTCGGGTGACGGCCTCGGCCACGCTCTCCATAGTCACCAGAGTCTAGACTTCCCCCATGTCGGCCGAGCGGGAACGAGGGGGTCGCCTCGCGCTCTCACCATGGCGTCGTGCGTGGCTCGGCGTTTGTGTCGTCGTGAGCGTGACCGCAATGGCGCTGGCACAGCCCGTCACGAACGACGTGGCACAGGCCACGACGGCCGAAGGTGGCGACGAGGTCGCGGTCGAACTGATCGCCGCTCCCGCGAATTCGGGAATTGTGCGACCAGGTGAACCAGCGAGCGTTCGCGTGACGATCACCAACACCGGTTCTGCGAGCACGGGTGACGTGATCGTGAGCCTCGGCGTGAGTGGGTCGACCGCGGCCACACCCGATGACCTCACGAAATGGTTCAGCGGAGCCACGATCTCGGCAGAGACCCCCATCGCTGTTACCGCTCGGGTCTCGGCTCTCGAACCCGACGCGAGTGCGGTTCTTGATCTGATCGTGGCCGATGCCGACACCGTGTTCAGCGGACCTTTCGGCGCCCGACTCGCCACCATTACGGCCGTGGGCGCGGATGCCGACGCCGACGCCGCGCCCCTCGCGCGTGATCGAACCGCGGTCGTCTGGGTTCCCGCCGGCACCACTGCACCCGTCGCGGCAGCAACTTTTGTGGCCGCTATCGCTACTCCCGGCGAGCCAGCAGGATTCCTCTCCGCCGAGGTTCTCGCGAGGTACACCGCTCCCGGCGGCCCCCTCACGCGCACGCTTGATGCGGTTGCCGGTCGGCCCGTACTGCTCGCGATCGACCCTCGGGTGATCGCGTCGATTCGCCTGCTCGGTGACGACGCCCCGTCCGACGCCGTGCTTTTTCTCGAGCGCTTGCTCGCGGCGCCGAACGAGAGTTTTGTCGTTCCCTGGGCAGACGCTGACCCGCTCGTGACGATCACGGCGGCGTCTAGCCCCGTGCCGCGCCCCGAAGGCACCGGCGTGGTTTCGACGACGCCGGGCGCCACCGACGAGACCCCGGCTCCCAGCCCCGCACCCAACGATGCGGTCACAATCGACGAGCTCGCGCAGTGGCCGGCCACCTTGGGCGGCATCGCCTGGGCCGAGGTCGGTCTCGTGACCTCGTCATCGGTCTCGGTGCTGAGCGAAGACGGAACCTCGGTGCTCTTGGCGCCCAGCTCGTCTCTCGCGAGCACGGCCCCGGTGCAGCAGCTCGACGACCTGAGGGTTGTACGAACCGACGACGTCGTGAGCTCTGCGGCGCGCGCGGCGAGCCTGGCGGTTTCTCAACAACGGTTTGACCAGTCGATGGCGCAAGTGTCTGCTCTGCTCGCGTCGACGGCCGCGGATGAGCCGGGCATCCCGGTCATCATTCCGCTCGAACGGGATCAGCTGGCAGGCACGGATCGCCTGCTCGATACGATCGCGCAGACCGTCGCTTTGCCCTGGGCGACCGGTGCGCTTGCCTCTGACGCTCTCGCGCGGCCGGCCGACAGCTCAACTGTGGTCGATCCGGTGATCGACGAAACGCGCGTGGCGGCCGTGCGTGCGGCGCTCGAGGCCGAGGCCAACGATCGCGCCTTCGCGTCGATCGCCGTCACCCCCGCCTCGATCACCGACGTGCGTCGTCTCGAGTTGCTCGCCGCGCTGTCGCTGGGCTGGGGTGATCAGTCCGTCGAAGCCCTGAGGCAGTTCGTGCGCGAATCTGCGGCGTTGCGCTCGTCGGTGCAAGTGGTCGAGAGCAGCGCGATCACCTTGCTCGCCGACCGTGCCTCATTGCCGATCACAGTGCAGAACGACCTCGATGTCGCTGTGCGGGTCTTTGTGAAGGTCGACCCCGACACGACGCAGCTCCGTGTTCTTGACACGCGCGTAGAGACTCTGGTCGAGCCGCAGTCGCAAACCCGGACCCGCGTGCCGGTCGAATCGCTCACGAACGGTCAAGTCGACATCACCGTCACGGTGCGGGATGCCGACAACACGGTAATCGGAGACCCCACGCGCGTCTCGCTCAACCTGCAGGCGGGCTGGGAGACGGCGGGAACGATCGCCATCGCCGTTGCTCTCGTTCTTCTTCTCGGATTCGGCATCGCGCGCGATGTGCGCAAACGTCGGCGGCTTCGGGCGGAGCAGGCGTGACGAGCTCTGAGGCTCAGGGCATCGGCCGCGCGAGCCTCGTTTTGGCCTCAGGCACGATCGTGTCGCGGGTGCTCGGATTCATCAGCGCCGTCATGCTCACGCAGACTCTCGGCGCTCTTGGCTCGGGAGCCAACACCTTCGCCCTGGCGAACCAGCTGCCCAACAACATCTACGCAATCGTCGCGGGCGGCGTGCTGAGTGCAGTGCTGGTGCCACAAATCGTCCGCGCAAGTGTCGATGCAGAC
>JBJOPU010000024.1:0-11100 GCA_046050505.1 Actinomycetota bacterium | reverse complement strand
CTCTTTGAGGTGCAAAGTGCCCACGAAGAAGGAGGCGACCGCGTATATCTGGCGTCGACGGTCGAGTTCTTGACGACCGAGGCGGGCGAGGTGCGCGCGATTCGCGTTGCCGAGACCGAATACCTCGACGGACGTCGGGTTCCGAAAGCGGGAACCGAGCGCGAGATTCCCGCTGACCTGGTGCTCTTGGCGTTGGGCTTTACGGGAGCGTCGCGCGGTGGCCTCGATGACCAATTGGGTCTGCCATTCGAGTCTTCCGGAGCGATCTCTCGCCAGGCCGACTACACGACGGGGGAGACCGGCGTATTCGTTGCCGGTGACGCCGGCCGTGGTGCTTCGCTGATCGTCTGGGCCATCGCCGAGGGCCGCGCTGTTGCGGCGGCTGTCGACACCTACCTGCAGGGTGCGAGCGATCTGCCCGCGCCCGTCCGAGCGACCGACCGGCCGCTCACCGTGTGACACTTCGTACTACCCCTACCACCACCCCCCACTGAAGGACACCATGAGACGCGCAAAGATTGTCGCCACCCTCGGGCCGGCGACGTCCAGCTACGAGAACATTCGGGCCATCATCGAGGCGGGCGTCAACGTCGCCCGCATGAACCTCAGCCACGGCAGCTATGAGGTGCACGAAGAGGTCTACCGCAACGTGCGGCAGGCGGCTACCGATGCGGGCAGCCCCGTTGCCGTACTCGTCGACCTCCAGGGGCCCAAGATTCGGCTCGGCAAGTTTGCGAACGGTCCGCACGACCTCGCCGAAGGGGACATCTTCACGATCACGACGGAAGATGTCGTCGGCACGAAAGAGCTCGTTGGTACCACCTTCAAGGGCCTGCCCGCCGATGTGAAGGCGGGAGACTTCCTCCTCATCGACGACGGCAAGGTCAAGGTTGAGGTGCTCGACACCGATGGTGTGCGCGTGCGCACGAAGGTGATTGTCGCCGGCCCCGTCTCGAACAACAAGGGCATCAATCTGCCCGGTGTTGCCGTCAACGTGCCCGCGCTGTCAGAGAAAGATGAAGACGATCTTCGCTGGGGCCTCAAGCTCGGCGCCGACTACATCGCGCTCTCGTTTGTGCGCAACGCGTCAGATGTCACGCGCGTGCACGAGATCATGCGCGAAGAGGGCGTGACCGTTCCGGTCATCGCCAAGATCGAAAAGCCCCAGGCAGTGGATGCCCTCGAAGAGATCATCGAAGCCTTCGACGGCATCATGGTCGCGCGCGGAGACCTCGGCGTTGAGCTGCCCCTCGAGGCCGTGCCGATCGTGCAGAAGCGCGCCGTCGAGCTCGCTCGTCGCATGGCGAAGCCCGTGATTGTGGCTACCCAAATGCTGGAGTCGATGATCAGCAACCCCATTCCGACGCGCGCCGAGACATCCGATGTCGCGAACGCTGTGCTCGATGGTGCTGACGCCGTAATGCTCAGTGGTGAAACCAGCGTGGGCGAGTTCCCGGTCATCACGGTGGCGACCATGGCACGAATCGTCGCCTCAACGGAAGAACACGGTCTCGAGCGGATTCCCCCGCTGGGAACGAAGCCCCGCACGCAGGGTGGAGCGATCACTCTTGCCGCGGCTGAGGTTGCTGACTTCGTCGAGGCCAAGTATGTGTGCGTATTCACCGAGTCAGGGGATTCGGCTCGACGCATGTCGCGCCTCCGGTTCCGCGTGCCCATGAAGGCGTTCACGCCGTCGGAGGCGATCGCCCGCCGCATGTCGCTCACGTGGGGTATCGAGTCATTCCTCGTTGAGCGCGTCACCCACACCGACGCGATGTATCGCCAGGTTGACGAGGTGCTCTTGCGCGAGGGCCTCGCCGAAGTGGGCGACAAGGTGGTCGTTATCTCGGGTTCGCCTCCCGGAATCGCTGGCTCGACCAACGACCTGCGCGTGCACGTTGTTGGCGACGCGATCAACGCGGCAGCCCCGGTGTGGGAGAACGGCAACCACTCCGACTGATCGATCGCTGTGACGAGTGAGGGCCCGCATCCAACCGGATGCGGGCCCTCACTCTGTTCTTGTACCGGCTGTGGGCGCAACGCGCAAGCGTTGCGCGGCGGCATGCTTCGACACGGTGAATCTGTCGGGATGTTCTTCTTGTACCGGCTGTGGGACTCGAACCCACACGTCCTCACGGACAACGCATTTTGAGTGCGCCGCGTCTACCATTCCGCCAAGCCGGCTCGGGTTATCTCAACCCTCGGGCACTGACGATACCGTAGGCTCGGTCAGGTGAGTGACCAAGATATCTCTGCAGCCGCCCCTCGTCGCGTCGTCGTCGCTGAAGATGAATCTCTCATCCGTATGGACATCGTCGAAATTTTGCGTGACAACGGTTTTGATGTCGTTGGTGAAGCAGGCGATGGCGAAACGGCCGTGGCTCTCGCAACCGAGCTTCGTCCGGATCTCGTGATCATGGACATCCGCATGCCACAGCTTGATGGCATTGAGGCCGCGAAGCGCCTCAGCGAGAACCACATCGCGCCCGTCGTGCTCCTGACCGCCTTCAGCCAGAAAGAGCTCGTCGAGCAGGCTGTCGAGGCGGGGGCTCTGGCGTATGTTGTGAAGCCCTTTACGCCCAACGACTTGTTGCCCGCGATCGAAGTCGCGCTCAGCCGCTACCAGCAGATTCTGACGCTTGAAGCCGAAGTTGCTGACCTCGTCGAGCGCTTCGAGACGCGCAAGCTCGTCGATCGTGCGAAGGGACTTCTCAACGAACGCATGGGGCTCACGGAGCCCGAAGCGTTCCGCTGGATTCAGAAGGCCTCGATGGACCGTCGCACGACGATGCAGGCCGTGGCGCAGGCGATCATCGATCAGCTGGCCTCGAAGAAAGACGCTCCGAAAAAGCCCGCCGGCGACGAGGGCGACGAGTAGGTCGTCAGCGGTCGCGCAGCATGTTGGTCATGCGCACGGTCGAGAGCCGGCGGCCAAGCTCGTCGGTCATGACGATCTCGTGGGTGCAGAGCGTCCGGCCCAAAACGAGGGCCGTGCACGTGGCGGTGACAATGCCTTCGGTGATCGATCGGCTGTGGGTCGCGTTGATCTCGATGCCGACCGCGTAGCGCCCTGCACCGGCGTGAATGGCCGACGAAATCGACCCCAAGCTTTCGCCGAGCACGACATGGGCGCCCCCGTGCAACAGCCCGATCACTTGCGTGTTGCCATCGACGGGCATCGTTGCGATGGAGCGTTCGGCCGACAGCTCGAGAAACTCGATGCCCATCTTGTGGCAGAGCGCCCCACCACCGGTCGAGACGAGGCGCTCGAAGAGCTCAGGATCGAGGTCGGGGGGCAGCAACGTCATGAAGTCCTCGGCGTTCGCGGGAGTGCGGCGGGTGTTCTGCTCAGGGCCACTGCGTCGGTTCCCGTCGCTAGGCTGGCCCCGTGACGGACTCCGCAAAGCCTACCCTTCTCATCGTCGACGGCCACTCGCTGGCTTTTCGGGCGTTCTATGCGTTGCCGATCGACAGTTTTGTCACGCGTGACGGGCAGCACACCAACGCAATCCACGGCTTCTTGTCGATGTTCTTGAGCTTGCTGGCGAAAGAGAAGCCAACCCACGTGGCTGTTGCCTTCGACATCTCTCGCTACTCATTCCGCACGCGGGAGTACCCGGAATACAAGGGCACCCGCGGCGAGACGCCCCCCGAGTTCAAGGGACAAGTACCGCTGCTGCAAGAGGCACTCGCGGCAATGAGCATCCCGAATATCACGAAAGAAGATTTCGAGGCCGACGACATCCTCGCCACGCTCGCCACGCGCGCGGCCGCAGAAGGTTTTCGGGTTCTCGTCGTCTCGGGCGACCGCGACACGATTCAGCTGGTGACCGATGACGTCACCCTGTTGTACCCAAACGCTCGCGGTGTCGCTGAGCTCAAGCGGTACGACCCTGACGCCGTGCGCGAGCGTTACGGAATCAACCCCGAGCAGTACCCCGAAATCGCGGCACTCGTGGGGGAGACGAGCGACAACTTGCCGGGCATCGACAAGGTCGGCGAGAAGACGGCCGTCAAGTGGATCACCCAGTACGGCTCGCTCGACGGGCTCTGGGAACACATCGACGAGATTGGTGGCGTCGTCGGAACGAACCTTCGTGAGCAGCGCGACCGTGCCGAGCGCAATCGTCGACTCAACCGACTTGTCACCGATCTCGAGCTGCCGGTCGGCCCGCACGACCTTGACCGCAGGCCGATGGATGTGCCGGCCGTCAAGCAGGTCTTCGAGCGTTTGCAGTTCCGCACCCTCACCGAACGGGTGCTCAAGATCGCTGAAGCCGAGGGCGCCGATATGGGCGAGACGGCCGAAGCCGCCCCCCGCACCGACCTACCGATCGTGCGCACCCTCGTCGACGAGGAGCTCGCGACATGGCTCGAGTCGACCGCCGGCCACGAGGTCGCCGTGATCGTGGATGCTCCCCACGGCCAGCTCGCTGCTTTCGGTCTCGCGACCGCAACCGAGACCGTGCAGGTCAACTGGGCTGCGCACCGGCCCGACTACGCCGCCCTCGAGTCGTGGTTGTCGAGCGATGCGCCCAAGCTGCTCGCCGACACCAAGTCGGCCACGAGCGTGCTCGCAGCCCTCGACATCACCCTGGCCGGCGTCGTATGGGATACCCGTCTGGCCGCGTGGCTCGAACGCCCGGGCGCGAAGTCGTACGACCTCGTCGACCTCGTGCACGACGTGCTCGGCGAATCGATGCCGCAGGCCGACCCCAACCAACTCGTGCCCGACACCGAGGGCATCAGCCCTGCGACTGTTGCGTGGTTCGTGCACCGTTTGGTGGCCGAGCAGCGACAGTCGTTGCCCGACACGAGTGAGCGCGTGCTCGCCGAGATCGACCTCCCGAGTGCACCCGTACTGTCGCTCATGCAGCGCACCGGAATCACCGTCGATCGAGCAGCGCTCGACGCGCTCAACAGCGAGCTGGGCGAGACCACGGGCCAGCTCGCGCAGCAGGCGTACGCCGAGATCGGCCGTGAGGTCAATCTCGGCTCACCCAAGCAGCTGCAAGAGGTGCTCTTTGACGAGCTCGGTATGCCCAAGACGCGCGCGACGAAGACGGGCTACTCGACCGACGCAGCGGCTCTTGCCGATCTGCAAGAGGCGCATCCACACCCCTTCCTTGGTCTCTTGCTGCAGCACCGCGACGCGACCAAGTTGCGGCAGATCGTTGAGACGCTCACGACGGCAATCGCGAGCGACGGACGCATCCACACGACCTACGACCAAACCGGCACCACAACGGGCCGCATCTCGTCGACCGACCCGAACCTGCAGAACATTCCCGTCCGCACCGAGGTGGGCCACCGCATCCGCGCCGCGTTCCGGGCGGGGGAGGGCTTTGAGAGCCTGCTGACGGCTGACTACTCGCAGATTGAGATGCGCATCATGGCGCACCTCTCGGGCGACGAGGGGCTCATCGAGGCGTTCCGCTCGGGCGAAGACTTGCACCGCTTCGTGGGCGCTCGCATCTTTGGGGTCGAGCCCGCCGACGTGACGAGCGAGATGCGTACGAAGGTCAAGGCCATGAGCTACGGTCTCGCCTACGGCCTCAGCGCGTTCGGTCTCAGCAAGCAGTTGCGCATCGAGTCGGCCGAGGCCAAGCAGCTCATGACGGACTACTTCGCCCGCTTCGGCGCCGTTCGTGAGTACCTGCGCAGCGTCGTCGCTCAGGCAAAAGAAGACGGTTACACCGAAACGATCTTCGGCCGCCGCCGCCCGTTCCCCGACCTCAAGAGCCCCAACCGTGTGTTGCGCGAGAACGCCGAGCGTCAGGCTCTCAACGCCCCGATTCAGGGCTCGGCTGCCGACATCATGAAGATCGCCATGAATGGCGTAGCAGCCGACATGGCTCGGGATGCCCTCCGCTCGCGCATGCTGCTGCAGGTTCACGACGAACTCGTGTTTGAGGTTGCCGCGGGCGAACGCGACGCGCTCGAAGCGATCGTGCGACACCGCATGGGCACCGCCGCTGAGCTGGCCGTGCCGCTCGAGGTGCAAGTGGGCGTGGGGCGCGACTGGAACGAAGCCGCGCACTAGGCTCGACGCCATGTCAGACAGCGCAGCCGACCGTACTCCTACCGCCGTTGACGCGATCGCCGAGCAGTGGGTTTCCAAGCTCGTTGATCTGAGCCCCGATGTGGGCATCTACATCGGTGCTGAGGGGCGCCATGACGAGTTTCAAGACTTGTCGCCCGCGGGGCGAAAGAAGTACGAACACGCTGCGCGCGCAGCGCTCGCGCAATTGGCAGCCGCGACTGCCGTTGATGACACCGACCGGGTGACGGTCACCGACCTCTCGGCCGAGCTCACGCTCGATCTCGAGCTGTCGGCCGCGGGCTGGGATCAGCGCGACCTCAACGTCATCGCTTCACCGGCGCAGGGCATCCGCGAGATCTTCGACCTCATGCCGACCGCGACGGAGCACGACTGGGCCGTCATTGCTCGCAAGCTCGGCAATGTCGCGGGTGCGCTCGAGGGCTACATCGAGACGTTGCGCGAGGGTATTGCCGCGGGAAACACGCCCGCGCGTCGGCAGGTAACGGAAGTGCTCGATCAAGCGCGCCGCAACGCAGCCGCTGACGGATTCTTTCCCGAGTTCGCGCTCAGCGCCCAGGTCACGACTGAGGGCTTGCCCGCGTCACTGCATGATGACCTCACACGCAATGCGCGCGCCGCTGCTGACGCCTATGGCTCTTTTGCGAATTTTCTCGACGCCGAACTCGCTCCCGCGGCTCGTGAACACGACGCCGTGGGTCGCGAGCTGTATGGGCTCATGTCGCGACGGTTCCTCGGCGCCACGATCGACCTCGACGAAACCTATGAGTGGGGCATCGAAGAACTCGCGCGCATGACCGCCGAGCAAACGCGCGTGGCCGGCGAGATTCTGCCCGGCGCGAGCGTGGCCGAAGCCATCGCGCACCTCGAGAAAGACCCTTCGCGCAAGCTTCACGGGCGCGAGGCCCTCAAGGCCTGGATGCAGAACCTCAGCGACACCGCGATCGCCGATCTCTCGCGCACGCACTTCGAGATTCCCGAGCCTGTCAAGGAGCTCGAGTGCATGATCGCGCCGACCCCGGGCGGGGCAATCTACTACACGGGTCCGACGGATGACTTCTCCCGTCCGGGTCGCATGTGGTGGAGCATCCCCGAGGGCGTCGACGAGTTTGACACCTGGCGCGAAACGACGACGGTGTATCACGAGGGTGTTCCCGGCCACCACTTGCAGATCGGCCAGGCCGTCTACAACCGCGCACAGTTGAACTCGTGGCGTCGCCTTTTGGCAGGAACGAGCGGCCACGCCGAGGGCTGGGCGCTCTACGCCGAGCGCCTCATGGAAGAACTGGGCTACCTCGACGACCCCGCCGACCGCCTCGGCATGCTCGACGGTCAACGCATGCGCGCGGCGCGCGTCGTACTCGACATCGGCGTGCACCTCGGCAAGATTCACCCGGAGACCGGCGCCGTCTGGACGAGTGACGACGCCTTCGCGTTCATGCGCAAGAACGTCAACATGAACGACGGTTTCGTGACCTTCGAGGTCAACCGCTACCTCGGCTGGCCCGGTCAAGCACCGTCGTACAAGGTCGGCCAGCGCATCTGGGAGCAGATTCGTGACGCCTACAAGGCGAAAGAGGGCGCCGCGTTCTCGAACAAGGTGTTCCACAAGAACGCTCTCGACCTCGGTGGTGTGGGCCTCGACACGCTGAAGTCAGCGCTGCTCGGCTGACGCCGTGAGCTCGGCGTGGGAGGCAGCACTCGGCGACCACCTCGACGAGCTGCACCCACGTATTCGCGCCTATGTTCGGGCGATCCCTCCGGGGTCAGTGGGCATCGGCGCTGGTGAGTTCACCGAAGCCGGGTGTCAGTCGGCTGTGATGCGGCCAGCACTCTGGGTCGCGGCTCGATTCGACATCGCGTTTCCCGAGTATGGGGCGGGCATCCCGTTCACGATTGAGAATCGGGCGGATGCTGACGGCGCGATTCGCGCGACACGCACCCTGCACTTTCCGACGCGCACGCGGGTCATGGTCGATCACGTGCGCGAGCACCGCGGACTCGCTGTCGATGCGCTCGGATCCGGCGGCCGGCTCGAGGCGAGCCTGCAGGTTGCGGCGCGCGACGGCGCGCTCGTGGCCCGTTCATCGGCGGTGCGCGTGCGTTTCGCGGGGCTGTGGTGGCCGATTCTCCGAGGGGTGCGCCCGCGCGTGGAGCTGGTTGAGCGATGGGACGACTCTGCGCAGCGCCAGCACGTTGACGTTCGTGTCTCGATGCCGGTACTCGGAACGGTCTACGGCTACCACGGGTGGTTCGACTATCGGGTTGAGGCAGAGACCGGCCCGACGCATGGAAGGCTGTGGGAGTGACGGAACGATATTCGACCCCACTCGGGCGCGTCGTTGTCGCGGGGGCGTCGGGGTTTGTGGGTCAGCGCTTGGTCTCGTCATACCGCGCCGCCGGGCGCCACGTTGATCTCATTGGCCGCCGTGAGGCGACAACCTGGGACGACTCTGCCGCGATCGCGGCGCTCATCGACGGAGCGTCGACGGTCGTGAACCTCGCCGGCCGCAGTGTCAATTGCCGCTACGGCCCTGCCAATCGAGCCGAGATTCTGCGGTCTCGTGTCGACACGACGACCGCGCTCGGTGAAGCCATCGCCGCGGCCTCGCAGCCCCCTGCACTGTGGATCAACGCGTCAACCGCAACGATCTACCGGCATGCAATGGACCGGCCCCAAACCGAGTCGACGGGAGAGCTGGGATCGGGATTCTCGGTGTCGGTCGCGCGGGCCTGGGAGGCAGCGCTCGACGCCGTTGCCACGCCAGCCACTCGCCGGGTCGCGTTGCGCATGGCGATCGTTCTCGGTGACGGCAGCGCACTCACGCCGCTCGCCACGATGGCCCGCCTCGGGCTCGGGGGAGCGCAGTGTGACGGCCCCTGGCCCATCAGCCGCTCTCGACGCGCAGCGGGTACCCACCACGAGCCCGGTAGCCGCGGGGGAGAGCAACGCTTCAGTTGGGTCCACCTCGACGATGTTGTTCGCGTGCACCACTGGCTTGAGCACCAGCCGACCATCAGCGGGCCTCTCAACGTCTCGAGCCCACACCCCGAGACAAACCGAGAGCTCATGGCGCACCTGCGGAGGGTGCTGCGAGTGCCGTTCGGCATACCGCTGCAGCGGTGGATGCTCGAGCTGGGAACGTGGGTGATCCGGTCCGAGACCGAACTCGTGTTGAAGAGCCGCTGGGTGCTCCCCGAAAGGCTCGAGCAGGCCGGGTTCCCGTTCGAGCACCCGCATCTGGATGCTGCGCTCGCGAACATCCTGAACCGATAACTCTCTGCTCGCCACGGGGGGTTTGCCGCCCACACCAGCCGCAGGATAAGCTGGAGAGTCGTCGATTTGACGGCAATCCTGTCCGCATGCCCGGGCGACACCATAAGTAGCACGTCGCTCAGGCCTGATTCCTGTCCGCATCGGAGCACCCACTACATGACCCCCGCAACGACCCAGGCCCCCAAGCAGATCGCCATCAACGACATTGGTTCTGCTGAAGACTTCTTGGCCGCGGTCGAACTGACCCTCAAGTTTTTCAACGACGGTGACCTCATTGAAGGAACCGTCGTCAAGATCGATCGCGACGAGGTCCTCCTCGACGTCGGCTACAAGACCGAGGGTGTCATCCCCTCGCGCGAGCTCTCGATCAAGCACGACGTCGACCCCTCTGAGGTCGTCTCCGTCGGCGACACCGTCGAAGCCCTCGTTCTTCAGAAAGAAGACAAAGAGGGTCGCCTGATCCTCTCCAAGAAGCGCGCACAGTACGAGCGCGCATGGGGCGACGTCGAGAAGATCAAGGACGCCGACGGCATCGTCACCGGTACTGTCATCGAGGTCGTCAAGGGTGGCCTCATCGTCGACATTGGTCTCCGTGGCTTCTTGCCCGCATCGCTCATCGAGCTTCGCCGTGTTCGCGACCTCACGCCGTACCTCGGCCAAGAGATCGAAGCGAAGATTCTCGAGCTCGACAAGAACCGCAACAACGTGGTTCTCTCGCGCCGTGCGTTGCTTGAGCAGACGCAGTCGGAGAGCCGCTCGACCTTCCTCAACAACCTCGCCAAGGGCCAGGTTCGCAAGGGTGTCGTGTCGTCGATCGTCAACTTCGGTGCGTTCGTTGACCTCGGCGGCGTCGACGGTCTGGTTCACGTCTCCGAGCTCAGCTGGAAGCACATTGAGCACGCCAGCGAGGTCGTTGAGGTTGGCCAAGAAGTGACGGTCGAGATCCTCGAGGTCGACCTCGAGCGCGAGCGCGTGTCGCTCTCGCTCAAGGCGACCCAGGAAGACCCGTGGCAGGTGTTCGCCCGCACGCACGCGATCGGTCAGGTCGCTCCGGGTAAGGTCACCAAGCTCGTTCCGTTCGGTGCGTTCGTGCGCGTCGCAGACGGCATCGAGGGCCTCGTGCACATCTCGGAGCTGTCGGCCAAGCACGTCGAGCTTGCGGAGCAGATCGTTTCGGTCAATGACGAGGTGTTCGTCAAGGTCATCGACATCGACCTCGAGCGTCGCCGCATCTCGCTGAGCCTCAAGCAGGCCAACGAGGGTGTCGACCCTGAGGGTGTCGAGTTCGACCCCGCGGTGTACGGCATGCCGACCGAGTACGACGAGGCCGGCAACTACAAGTACCCCGATGGCTTCGACCCCGAGTCGGGCGAGTGGAAAGACGGCTTCGACGAGCAGCGCGCCAAGTGGGAGCAGGACTACGCTGCCGCCCAGGCTCGCTGGGAACTGCACAAGAAGCAGGTTGCAACCGCGCTCGTCGAGGAAGAGACCCTCGAGCTTCCCGCCGCGGGCGGCTCGAGCTTCTCGAGCGAGACGACCGCTGGTGGAACCCTCGCCGACGATGAGTCGCTCGCAGCGCTTCGCGAGAAGCTGTCTAGCAACAGCTAACGTCGGTGACGGCGGCGCGCTCAGCGCGCCACGACCGTGACACGAATGGGCCGCCCCGATGGGGCGGCCCATTCTGCGTTCAGGCGACTACGCGGGAGAGACGGACTGTCTCTGGCGACGCAGTCGCCGAAACATCGAGACAACGAGAGCAATC
>JBJOPU010000023.1:0-11245 GCA_046050505.1 Actinomycetota bacterium | reverse complement strand
AGCAGGTCTTGAATCGGGTTCGGGATGCTCGGGTCGAGTTGTTCGGCCGTGTACGCCCGCACCGCCACCAGCCCGCCGAGCACCACGGTCGCACCGAGCGCCCACGCAACGTGCACGCCTCGAGCGCGGCGCCGCACGGGCACCGCGTCGTGGTCATGACCCGCGTGGTCGTGGCCCGCGTAGTCGTAGCCCGCGTGCTGACCGTCGCCGCTCTCGCCCGGCCTGCTGGCCGAACGAGCAGTCTGGTCAGAAGTCGTCACACCGAGAATCTTAGAGAGAGCGCCTTGGCGCCGACTCTATGGGGCGTCGGGCGTCGCTTGCGTCGTGATGGTTCCGCTCGACACTCGGCGTGAGGCACGCTTGCGCGTTCCCGGTGCCGGCGGCTCGGGGAGAGCCTCGAGAACCGAGCCGAGCAGTTGATCGGCCGTTGTCGGGTCGATCGGTGCGCGGCTGCGCCCTTGCTTCTTGGCCACGGGAATGTCGAGCAGGTCGACGGCAGGCGTCGCCGCCGGCTCGGAGTCGGTAGCGGGAGCCGCGGGCAACTCGATCGCCCCCGTCGCGGGAGCATCGTGGTGCACCGTTTTGGCCGCGATCGCGGCAACCGCGCGGCTCACGTCATCAGTGATGGCGTGCGCTGCGGTTGTCGAGCCCGCCTTGGGTGCGGAGCCGCGACCCGAGCTGCTTTGACCACCGGCCGAACCGGAGCCACTTCCCGAGCCGCCCCGTCGGCGGCCGTTCGAACTGCCGATGCCGCCACCATTGGCCGCCGTGTCGGAACCTTGACGATGACGCACGACAGGCTCGTGGTGCACGATGAGGCCGCGACCCGCACAGGTCTCACAGGCCTCACTGAAGGTCTCGAGCAGACCGAGACCCAAACGCTTGCGCGTCATTTGCACGAGCCCCAGGCTCGTCACCTCGGCCACCTGGTGCTTCGTGCGGTCACGGCTCAAGCACTCCATCAAGCGGCGCAAGACCAGATCGCGGTTCGACTCGAGCACCATGTCGATGAAGTCGACGACGATGATGCCGCCGATGTCGCGCAGGCGAAGCTGGCGAACCAGTTCTTCTGCCGCTTCGAGGTTGTTCTTCGTGACGGTCTCTTCGAGGTTGCCGCCCGAGCCGACGAACTTGCCCGTGTTGACATCGACCACGGTCATCGCTTCGGTGCGGTCGATGATGAGCGAGCCACCCGAGGGCAACCAGACCTTGCGGTCGAGCGCCTTCTCGATTTGCTCCGAGATGCGGTACTCGTCGAAGGGGTCGTGGCTTCCCTCGTGCTTTTGCACGCGATCGAGAAGGTCGGGAGCGACGCCGCGCAAGTAGGCCTCGATCGTTTGCTGGGCATCCGCCCCGCTAATGACGAGGGAGCGGAAGTCTTCGTTGAAGACGTCGCGAATGATCTTGATGAGCAGATCGGGCTCGCTGTGCAGCAGTGCGGGCGCCGGGGTCTTTTCGAGTTGCTGGCTGATGTCGGCCCACTGGCTCGTCAGGCGCTGCACATCGAGCGTCAGCTGTTCTTCGGTAGCACCCTCGGCGGCCGTGCGCACGATGACGCCGACGTTTTCGGGCAAGACCTCTTTGAGAATCTTCTTGAGGCGCGCGCGCTCGGTGTCGGGGAGCTTGCGGCTGATGCCGCTCATCGACCCATTGGGCACGTAAACGAGGTAGCGACCGGGAAGGCTCACCTGGCTCGTGAGGCGAGCACCCTTGTGGCCGATGGGGTCTTTCGTGACCTGCACGAGCACCTTGTCGCCCGGCTTGAGCGCGAGCTCAATACGGCGCGGCTGGGTCTTGCCATCGCTGTCGAGCGCGGCAGAATCCCAGTCGACCTCGCCCGAGTACAGCACAGCGTTGCGGCCGCGACCGATGTCGACGAAGGCGGCCTCCATGCTCGGCAGCACGTTCTGCACCTTGCCGAGGTAGACGTTGCCAATGAGGCTCGACTCTTGCGAACGCGCAACGTAGTGCTCAACGAGCACGCCGTCTTCGAGCACGCCGATCTGGATGCGCCCGTCTTTCGAGCGCACAATCATCTGGCGGTCGACGCTTTCACGGCGAGCGAGAAACTCTGCCTCGGTGACGACCGGGCGACGACGGCCGGCGTCGCGACCATCGCGGCGACGCTGCTTCTTGGCTTCGAGTCGCGTCGAGCCCTTGATGCGCTGGGGCTCGGTAATGACCTCGGCGGGCCGGCGCGTGCGGGTGCGCGTCGTCGGCTCGTCGTCGCGTGCACCTGAGTCAGGGCGCGACGCGTCGCCCTCGGCACCGCCGCGGGTGCGGCGCGACCGTGAGCGTCGACGGCTCGTGACCGTGCCCTCGTCGCTGTCATCGAGGTCGAACGGGCCACGGCCAGCACGACTAGCGCCCGGTGCAGTACCGCGGGGCGACGTCACCTCAACCGGCGGCGCGAAGAACAACAGCGACGTGGTCGACTCGGGCTTGAGTTCAGGGAACGAGGGCGCGCCCGCGGCAGCGGGCGCGAAATCGGCTGAAGCATCTGTGTAGATCGGCTCGACGGGCGCCGATTCGGCGTCGGCCGGCGCAGCGTGGTCGGGCGTCGCTTCGGCGGGCGCGGCCTCGAGGGGTGCGGCCGCAGCCGCATCCGTCGTCACAGCGTTGGTCTCGTCGGCCGGCTCGGCAAGCGGGCCGCCATCGAATCCGGGCTCGCCCTGAGCGGCGTGGTCGCTGGCCTTCTTGGGGGCACGGGATGCGAACAGTCGCGTGCGCTTCTTGGCTGTTTTGTCGTTCTCGTCACTCACCATCGCTGGTGCACTCCTCAACCGTGTGGGCCGCGCCCAAACGGGAAATCTTGGGTGAAAGAAAGGTCTTTCGCCGAAACTGTTCTGTTGTGGTCGGCCGCGCCCCCGGTATCGAGTGCTGCGCTGGCTGACGCTGGCGGTGCTGACCCTGTCACGGTCGGGCACTGCCGCCTCACCTGCCCTGTCACGGCGGTGGAGCTGAGGAAACTGGCTATTCCCCGCGGTCGCGGCAATCGGTGCCGCAATACTGGTCTGGTAACGCCCAGAAAGCTTGTGTGTCTGTCATCGCGAGCGCGGCTGGCGACGACTGGCCCTCATTATCGCACGGACTCGCCATCTCAGGACCTTCGGCCCCACCGCACGGCGCGCCAGTCCGAGATAATTGACACGTGACTACCACTGATGCCGCTGCGCTCGAGAACCCCTACGCCACCCGCCGACCGATCGGCATGGGCATCTTTCTGATCCTCACGGGTGCGATTGGCTGGTGGGGCGCAATGGAACTCATCACCGAACGTGTCCGCTTGCTGCTCGACCCCGAGTACACGCTCAACTGCGATATCAACCCGCTCATCTCGTGCGGCAACGTCATGGCCTCCTGGCAGGCATCGCTTCTGGGCTTTCCGAATCCCCTGCTTGGCGTGGCCGGTCTCGTTGCACCGATAGCCGTCGGTGTTGCCCTCTTGGCGGGCGCGCGCTTCGACCGCTGGTTCTGGTGGGCCTTCATGACGGGCGTTGCGGGAGCCTTCGTCTTCATCCACTGGCTCTTCGACCAGGCGGTCTACCAGATCGGCGCGTTGTGCCCGTGGTGCATGCTCGTGTGGCTCATGGTCATCCCGATGTTCTGGGTCTTGCTGTTCTGGGCGCTCACAACGCAGAAGCTCACCGACAACGCGCGCGCGCAACGGTTCGCCGCTGCCGTGTGGCCCTTCACGTGGGTCATCGTGCTCGCGAACCTCGTGGCGATCGCCGTGGCGATTCTCGTGCAGTTTCCGACCCTGATCAGCCTGCTGCTGGGCTAAGTCGCTCGATCGCCGAGGCGAACCCTCGGTTTAGGCGAACCCTCGGTTTAGGCGAACCAGAGCGCGAGCTCGCGCGCCGCGCTCTCGGGCGAGTCAGAGCCGTGCACGAGGTTCTGCTGAACCTTGAGGCCCCAGTCACGGCCGAGGTCACCGCGAATCGTGCCGGGGGCTGCGGTCGTCGGGTCAGTCGTGCCGGCGAGCGAGCGGAAGCCCTCGATGACGCGATTGCCGGCAACACGCGCGGCCACAACCGGGCCCGACTCCATGAACTCGATCAGCGGCTCGTAGAAAGGCTTGCCCTCGTGTTCGGCATAGTGCGCGGCGAGTAGCGAGCGATCGGGCTGCACGAAGCGCAGGTCGACCAGCTGATACCCCTTCGCCTCGATGCGGCGCAGAATCTCGCCCGTGAGACTGCGGGCAACGCCGTCGGGCTTGATCAGCACGAGAGTTTCTTCGACGGTCGTGGTCATGTGGGGCTCCTTGAGTGAGGGGTGATCGGGATGCGCGAGAGAGCGTCAGGCGGCCGCGCTCGTGGCGGCGTCGAGTTGAGTGCCCTTGACGAAGCAGTAGATCCAGAATCCCACGAAGATCGCCGCCGTGACGGCAGCGAGGATTTCGATGAACCCGGTCGACAACAGCACGACCTGCAATACGTGGCCAAACCACACACCCCAGCGGTAGCGCACAACGCGCGTGGCGATGAGCAACAGCAGCACGAGTGCGCCACCGATGCCGAACACCACGGCCGGGGGCGCCACGTCGAGGCCGTTGATCGCGAGCGTGCCGAAGATGACCGCGAGCACCTCCATGCCCAAAGTCACGGTCAAGAGCGACTCGAGGGCGCCGCGCTCGCGCTTGGGGCGGCGGGCGGACGAGTCGGGGGCAGCGGTGGTGTCGGTCACAGCATCCAATTCTGCTCGCGCGCAATGAGCATTGCCTGACCGACCAGCGTGATCGAGCCTGTGACGAGAATCGCGTCATTGGGCCCGGCCTCGTCGCGCGCTTCGGCGAGAGCGACGGCAAGGTCGGGCTCGATGCGCACGCGGTCAGGGCCCGCGACGGCGGTGACGGTTTCGGCGAGCTCATCGGCATCGACCGCGCGCACCGAGTCGGAGCGCGTCACGATGAAGCGGTCGACGATCGGGTCGAGCGCCTCGATGATGCCACGGTCGTCTTTGTCGGCGAGCACGCCCACGATCGCCGTGATCGAGTCGAACGCGAACGACTGCATGAGGGCGCGTCCGAGAGCTTCGGCGCCGTGTGGGTTGTGGGCAGCGTCAACGAGCACGCTCGGCTCAATTCCGATGAGCTGCAAACGGCCCGGGCTCGTAACGGTGGCAAACCCCTCGGCGAGCACGTCGTCGGCGAGGCGTTGCGTGCCATCGCCAAGAAACGACTCCACCGCGGCGATCGCGACGGCGGCGTTGTGCGCCTGGTGTTCGCCAAAAAGGGGCACGAAGATGTCGCGATACTCGCCCGCCCGACCCCGCACATCGATGAGTTGGCCGCCGACCGCGAGGCGGGCATCCGTCAGGGCAAAGCCCACTTCTTCGGCCACGACCTCTGCTTCGTTGTGACCCGCGGCGTTCATGAGCTCGATCATTGCCGTCGCGTCTTGCACAGCGGTCACGACCGTCGCGGCGGGTTTGACGATTCCGGCCTTCGTGCGGGCAATCTCAGCAACCGTGTCACCAAGAAAGCGCGTGTGGTCGAGCGCGATGGGCGTGAACACGGCAACGTCACCGTCGGCGACGTTCGTCGAATCCCACTCGCCGCCCATGCCCACCTCGATGACGGCAACATCGACGGGCGCATCCGCGAAGCTCGCATAGGCGAGGGCCGTGAGCGCCTCAAAGTTGCTGAGCGCGGGCTCGCCGTTCGCGGTCAACTCAGCGTCGACCATGAGCAGGTAAGGCGAAATGTCGGCCCAGTTCTCGGCGAGCGCGCGGTCGGCGATCGGCTCGCCATCAATCACGATGCGCTCATTGACGCGCAGCAAGTGCGGACTCGTGAGGAGGCCCGTGCGCAGTCCGTACGCGCGCAGCAGGCTCTCGATCATGCGCGCCGTCGAGGTCTTGCCGTTGGTGCCCGTGATGTGCACGATCGCGAAGCTGCGCTGCGGGTCGCCGAGCAGCTCAACCGCCCGACGCGTCGCCTCGAGGCGCGGCTGTGGGCTTGCCTCGCTGCCGCGCGCAATGAGCTCGGCGTGCACCGCCTCAGCGGCCGCGCGGTCGTCGGCCGCCTGCCGGTCGGCGCCGCTCACGCGCGCGCCACCGAGACGGTCACGGATGCTCCTTCGCCCACAGCGGTCGCCTCACCCTCGCCCGCCGCGCCGACGTGCAGCGTCGTGGCAAGGGTCTCGGCGCCGATGAGGTCGCGGTGCGCTTCAATCGCGGCGACGGCCGCGGCGTCGTCACAGCCGAGCGTCAGCACGATGCGGTCGCTCACGTCGAGCCCCGCGTCTTTGCGCGCTTGCTGCACGGCGCGAATGACGTCGCGCGCGAGCCCCTCGGCGGCAAGCTCGGGGGTGACGCGCGTGTCGAGCAACACGAACCCGCTGCCGGGCAAGAACACGACGGCCGCGGCGGGGTCGTCGAGCTCAAGTTCGAGCGTGTACTCCCCCGCCTCGAGCGGAACCCCGCCGACGACGACCGTGTCGCCGTCGAGCAACCAGTCGCCCGCCTTGGCGGCGGCGATGACCTGCTGTACCTGCTTGCCGATGCGCGGGCCTGCGGCACGCGAGTTGACGGCGAGCCGGCGCGCGATGCCGTAGTCATCGACGAGGCTCTCGTCGAATTCGACGAGGGTCACGGTCTTGACGTTGAGCTCGTCGCGCACGATGTCGCTGAAGTCGGCGAGCGCCGCAGCTCCCGGCGTCACGACCGTGAGGCTCTGCAGGGGAAGGCGCACGCGCAGTGACTGGGCCTTGCGCAACGCCAGACCCGAGCTCGCGATCACCCGCACGCGGTCCATCGCGGTGACGAGCGGCTCGTCGGCCGGGAAATCCTCGGCACGCGGCCAATCGGCGAGGTGAACGCTCTCGCCGCCCGTGAGGCCGCGCCACACCTCTTCGGCGACGAGCGGCGCGAGCGGCGCTGCGAGACGAGCGAGGGTCTCGAGCACCGTGAAGAGGGTGTCGTGAGCATCCCGATCATCGCCCGACCAGAAGCGGGCGCGCGAACGCCGCACGTACCAGTTGGTGAGCACGTCGGCGAAATCGCGCAGGGCTGCGGCGGCCATGGGGGCATCGAGCGCCTCGAATTGCGCGGTCACCTCGACCACGAGATCGCGCGTCTTGGCGAGCACGTAGCGGTCGAGCACATTGCTCGAATCGGTACGGCGCTCGGCGGCCCCGAGCGTGCCGGCGTTCGCGTACAGGCTGAAGAAGTAGTACGTGCTCCACAGCGGCAGCAAGAACTCGCGAACACCCGCGCGAATGCCCTCTTCGGTCACGACGAGGTTGCCGCCGCGAATCACCGAACTCGACATGAGGAACCAGCGCATGGCGTCGGCTCCGTCGCGCTCAAAGACCTCGCTCACGTCGGGGTAGTTGCGCAAGCTCTTCGACATCTTCTGGCCGTCGTTACCGAGCACGATGCCGTGACTGATGACGTTGCTGAACGCCGGGCGGTCAAAGAGCGCCGTGGCGAGAATGTGCATCGTGTAGAACCAGCCGCGCGTCTGCCCGATGTACTCGACGATGAAGTCGGCCGGATTGTGTGAATCGAACCAGTCGGCATTTTCGAACGGGTAGTGCACCTGGGCGAAGGGCATCGAGCCTGAGTCGAACCACACGTCGAAGACATCCTCGATGCGGCGCATGGTCGAGCGGCCGGTCGGGTCATCGGGGTTCGGACGCGTGAGCTCGTCAATGAACGGTCGGTGCAGGTCGACCTCGCCCGCGGCGTTGCGCGGCAGTGTTCCGAAGTCGGCCTCGAGCTCAGCAAGCGAGCCATACACGTCGACGCGCGGGTGGTTGGGGTCGTCGCTCTTCCACACGGGGATCGGGCTACCCCAATAGCGATTGCGGCTGATCGACCAGTCGCGCGCGCCCTCGAGCCACTTACCGAACTGCCCGTGCTTGACGTTCTCGGGCACCCACGTGATCTGCTCGTTGAGCTCGAGCATGCGGTCGCGAATCTGGGTGACGCGCACGAACCAGCTCGAGACGGCCTTGTAGATGAGCGGGTTGCGGCACCGCCAGCAGTGCGGGTAGCTGTGCTCGTAGCTGCGCACCTGCACGAGACGACCCTGCTCGCGCAGCATGCCGATGAGAGTCTTGTTCGCGTCGAAGACCTGCAGGCCCGCAACCTCGCTCACGACATCGAGAAAACGCCCGCCGTCGTCGACCGAGATGATGATCGGGATGCTCGCGGCAGCACACGTCGCTTGGTCGTCTTCGCCATACGCGGGTGCTTGGTGCACGATGCCCGTGCCCTCGCCCGTGGCGACGTACTCGGCCACGAGAATCTGCCAGGCATTCTGCGTGCCCCAGACCTCGGCGTCGGCGTAGTAGTCCCACAGCCGGTCGTACTGAACGCCGCCCAGGTCTGCTCCGCGCACCGTGCGCACGACAGCGGAGCGCGCCTCGTCGAGCGAGGCGAACCCGAACTCCTTGACGTACGAACCCAGGGTGTCGGCGGCAAGCAAGAACGACTCAGCCCCGGCATCCACCACTACGTAGTCGATCGCCGGCCCCACGGCGAGCGCGAGGTTCGTGGGCAGCGTCCACGGGGTCGTCGTCCAGGCGAGAGCCTTGACGCCCGTCAGCCCTAGCGCCTCGGCCTTCTCGCCGACGAGCGGAAAACTCACGGTGACCGACTGGTCTTGACGCATCTTGTAGACGTCGTCGTCCATGCGCAGCTCGTGGTTCGAGAGCGGCGTCTCGTCGCGCCAGCAATAGGGCAGCACGCGGTAGCCCTCGTAGGCCAAGCCCTTCTCGTGCAGGGTCTTGAAGGCCCACAGCACGCTCTCCATGAACGTGATGTCGAGCGTCTTGTAGTCGTTCTCAAAGTCGACCCAGCGCGCTTGGCGCGTCACATAGGTCTGCCATTCGTCGGTGTAGAGCAGCACGCTCTCGCGGGCCTTCGCGTTGAAGGCCTCGATACCCATGTCTTCGATTTGCGACTTCTCGGTGATGCCGAGTTGCTTCATGGCCTCGAGCTCGGCCGGCAGACCGTGGGTGTCCCAGCCGAAGCGGCGGTGCACTTGCTTGCCCCGCATGGTCTGAAAGCGAGGAAAGACGTCTTTCGCGTAGCCCGTCAGCAAGTGGCCATAGTGCGGCAGTCCGTTGGCGAACGGAGGGCCGTCGTAGAAGACCCACTCGTCGCAGCCCTCGCGCAGCGCGATCGACCGACGGAAGGTATCGTGCTCAGCCCAGTACGCGAGCACCTCGTGCTCAAGCGTCGAGAAAGTCGGAGAGGCAACAACGGTGCTCTCGGGGCGGTGGCGGGGGTAGCTCATGGCGTCTCCGGTCGATGCGGTCTGTGGATGCTGCACTCACGTCCCGCGAGGACGACCGGTCTCTGACCTGCCGCGGTACCACCCCGCTTGCTCAGCATCCGGATTCTCCGACTGCTGAGCCTCTCTGCTCCGGCTGTCACGGGCCTGCCCCGCTCGGGTCTAGTGAGTGTTCGAGAACACCGTTCTTCCGAGGACTCCCCGGTGATGGCCGGATCAGTGTCGCTGCGCCCAGTGTAGGCGATGACACCGTGCGGTAGAGTCGCATCAACCGCTGTGAGAGCGCTCTCATGGCCGAGCGAGCCGCCCACCACAACCACCACCACACTCAGCGCCGCGCCGCCCTCACCGTCGAGGAGAACGATGACCGCCAGCCTCAGCCGCCGCCACCTCATCGGACTGGGCCTTGCCGCCACCACGACCGCGGCCCTTGCTGCGTGCACCCCCGGAGGCGTCACGCCCGTGACGACGACTAGCGCCGCGTGGAATCCTCCCGTCGACCCGATGCGTTTTCCGACCGGGTACACCTGGGGCGCGGCGACATCCGCCTTTCAAATCGAGGGCTCGACGACCGCCGATGGCCGAGGCCCCTCGGTGTGGGACACGT
The DNA here is from genome assembly GCA_046050505.1 of Actinomycetota bacterium. Taxonomy (GTDB): domain Bacteria; phylum Actinomycetota; class Actinomycetes; order Actinomycetales; family Microbacteriaceae; genus Microcella. The sequence continues at coordinate 1,394 of JBJOPU010000023.1, read as the reverse complement.
TTTGTGCCGAACCGGGCCGGGTGCGCGAGGGAGCCACCGGCGACCCCGGTGCCGACCACTACGTGCGATGGCAGAGCGATCTCGACCTCATGGCCGAGCTGGGCATCGGCGCCTACCGTTTCTCGGTGGCCTGGCCGCGCATTCAGCCCACCGGCAGCGGCACGGTCAACCAGAAGGGCATCGACTTCTACCGGCGGCTCGTCGACGGGCTCGTCGACCGCGGCATTCGCCCCGGCATCACGCTTTTTCACTGGGACTTACCGCAAGCGCTGCAGGATGCGGGCGGCTGGCAATCGCGCGACACCTCCTCCCGCTTTGCCGACTACGCGGCCATCATGTTCGACGCCCTCGGCGACGTGCCCGCCGACTGGTTCACGATCAACGAGCCCAAGACGCACGCCTTCGTCGGGCACTGGTACGGCGGCCACGCCCCGGGGCTCACCTCGCCCGATGCGGCCGCCGCGGCCGTGCACCACCAGTTGCTTGCGCACGGGCTGGCCGTGCAGCGCTTTCGCGCGAGCAGCGCGGTCGGGCGCATTGGTATCGCCCTCAACCTCGCCCCGATCTACCCCCTGAGCGAAGTCTTCACCGACTCGGCGAAACGCATCGACGGGCGCGAGAACCGGCTGTTTCTCGACCCCGTTTTGCTGGGCAGCTACCCAACCGACGCCATCGGAAACCTGCGGGGCCTGCTCCCCGCCAATCGAGCGGCCTTCGACGCTCTCGTGCTCGACGGCGACCTGACGACGATCTCGAGCCCGAACGACTTCTTGGCCGTGCAGTACTACGGTGCGGAAGGGGCAGGCTTTGATGGGGCATCCGTGCCGATCTTCCCCACCTCCAGCGCGCCCTGGCAGCAGATCCATCCCGAAGGCCTCTTCGACCTGCTCACGCGAATCGCCGCCGACTACCCCGCGATTCCGATCGTTATCACCGAGAACGGCATCCCTGACCCGACCTCGGCCGTGACCGTCGATGACGATCACCGCGTGGAGTTCTTTCGCGCGCACTTTCAGCAGGCGCGGCGCGCGATCGATGCGGGGGTGCCGCTCGAAGCGCACTACGTGTGGTCGATGCTCGATAACTTCGAGTGGGCCGAAGGATATGAACAGCGCTGGGGCATCGTTGCTGTCGACTTCGAGACACAGCAGCGAACCCCCAAGAAGAGCTTCACGTTCTACCAGGGGGTCATCGGCGACAACGCCGTCGCTCCCGCATGAATACCCCTGGCCCCCAGGGCTCACGGCGCTCTAGGCTGAGCGCGCCGGGGCCGTGAGGCGGCCGGCCACGAGGTCAGACAAGCCGGGAGCAGCCATGAGCGACGACACGCCCACGCAACGGTTCGAACAACCCACGACACCCCTGCCTCAGGCTGCTGGCACCGTGGCAACCGA
>JBJOPU010000022.1:0-11369 GCA_046050505.1 Actinomycetota bacterium | reverse complement strand
GCGAGGCCGAGCTTCGCGCCGCTGTTGCCGAGGCCGAAGACACCATCGCCGACCTCACCAACCGCCTCAAGTAACCGGCGGGGCTTCGCGCCCCGCCCCTTTTCGACTCAGGACGCCACAGCCCCTCATGCAGACCGCCGACATTCAGCGCCGGTGGCTCGAGTTCTTCGGTACTCGCGGTCACACGGTCGTGCCCTCCGCCTCGCTCGTCAGTGACGACCCCACCCTTCTCTTCACGGTCGCGGGCATGGTGCCTTTCGTGCCGTACCTCACCGGGGTTGTGCCCGCGCCGTACCCGCGCGCCACGAGCGTTCAGAAGTGCATTCGCACGAACGACATCGAAGAGGTCGGCAAGACGCCGCGCCACGGCACGTTTTTTCAGATGAACGGCAACTTCTCGTTCGGCGATTACTTCAAAGAGGGCGCCATCGGATACGCCTGGGAGCTTTTGACGACGTCGCAGAGCGATGGCGGCATGGGCTTTGACGAGAAAGACCTCTGGGTCACGGTCTACAAAGACGACGACGAAGCGATCGCGCTGTGGAAGAAGATCGCGGGCCTACCGGAAGAGCGCATTCAGCGACTCGACATGGACACGAACTATTGGTCGACTGGCCAGCCCGGTCCGGCCGGCCCGTGCTCGGAGATCTTCTTCGATCGTGGCCCTGCATACGGCATCGACGGCGGCCCCGCGACCGACGACGACCGCTACGTCGAGATCTGGAACCTCGTCTTCATGCAGTACCTCCGCGGTGAGGGCACGGGCAAGAACGACTTCGAGATTCTCGGTGAGCTGCCGAACAAGAACATCGACACCGGCATGGGCATGGAGCGCGTCGCGTTCCTGACCCAGGGCGTCGAGAACATGTACGAAATAGACCAGGTGCGTCCGGTTCTGGATGCTGCGGCCGCGATGTCCGGACGTCGCTACGGTGCCAACCACGACGATGACGTGCGGATGCGCGTCATCGCCGACCACGTGCGCTCGTCACTCATGCTCATGACCGATGGCGTCGCACCCGGCAACGAAGGCCGGGGATACATCTTGCGTCGCCTGCTGCGGCGGAGCATCCGTGCGATGCGATTGCTGGGAGTGGATGCGCCCAGTTTCGACGTGCTGTTTGCCGCGTCGCGTGACGCCATGAGCTCGGCTTACCCCGAGATCACCGAGCACTATGACCGCGTTTCGCGCCTTGCCATCGGCGAAGAAGAAGCGTTCTTGCGCACGCTTGTTGCCGGAACGACGATTCTGGACCTCGCCGTGGCCGCGACTACCGCGGCCGCCGCGACGACGCTGCCGGGCGACACGGTGTTTCAGTTGCACGACACCTTCGGCTTTCCGCTTGACCTCACGCTCGAGATGGCGGAAGAGAACGGGCTCACGGTTGACCGCGCCGAGTTCGACCGCCTCATGGCCGAGCAGCGCACACGCGCCAAGCTTGATGCGAAGTCGAAGAAGGGCGCTCTCGCCGATGTCAGCGTCTATGGCGAGTTCCGCGCGGCGGGCGAAACGGCCTTCCTGGGCTACGACGAGCTGCAGGCCGAGACGACCGTGCTTGGCATTCTCGTCAACGGCCAGAGCGTTGCGGTTGCCCAGGCCGGTGACATCGCCGAAGTGATCCTGGCCGAGACGACGCTCTACGCCGAGTCGGGTGGTCAAGACAGCGACGAAGGTTCGATCGTGGGCTCGGGTTTCGACCTCGAAGTGCTCGACGTACAGAAGCCCGTCAAGGGGCTTATCAGCCACACGGTGCAGGTGCGTTCGGGTGAAGTGCACGTGGGAGATGCCGCGACAACGCAGGTTGACCCGATGTACCGTCGCTCGGCGAGCCAGGCGCACTCGGCGACGCACGTCATTCACGCGGCCCTGCGCCAGACGCTCGGCAACGACGCCCACCAGTCGGGGTCGTACAACAAGGCTGGATACATGCGCCTTGACTTCAGTTGGAACCAGGCGCTGAGCGCGGCAACGCGCAGCGAAATCGAAGAGATCAGCAACATCGCCGTGCGCGACAACCTGCCCGTCTCGACGCGCGTCATGGCGCTCGACGAGGCGAAGTCGCTCGGGGCAATGGCCCTCTTCGGCGAGAAGTATGGCGAGACCGTGCGTGTCGTCGACATCGGTGGCCCCTGGTCGCGCGAGTTGTGCGCGGGCATCCACGTCACCGGCTCGGCCGAAATCGGCATGATCAGCCTCGTGAGTGAGTCGTCTGTTGGCTCAACCAACCGTCGCGTCGAAGCCCTCGTGGGTCTCGAAGCGTTCCGCGAGTTCGCGACCGAACGCGCGCTCGTGCAGCAATTGACGAGCAGCCTCAAGACTCCCCGCGACCAGCTCGCTGAGCGTATCGCGGACCTCAGCGCGCAACTGAAGGCCGCCGAGAAGACGATTGCGCAGTACGAGTCGGCGCGCCTGACGGAGCGCGTGCCCGCGCTCGTCGCGGCGGCGTCGACCCTCGGGCCCTACACGGTCGTCGCCGAGAACCTCGGCACCCTCGGTTCGGCCGATGACGTGCGCACGCTCGCGACGAATGTTCGCGGTCGACTCAACGACTCGGCGACCGTGGTTGTGCTCGCGGCCGACGTTGCGGGCAAGGCGACCGTGATCGTCGCCACGACCGCGGCGGCGCGCGACGCCGGTGCCAAGGCAGGCGCTCTCGCGCGCATCGCCTCGGGTGTGCTCGGTGGTGGCGGCGGCGGCAAAGACGACCTCGCCCAGGGCGGGGGAGCTGACCCGTCGGCGATTCCCGCGGCGATCACTGCCGTGCTCGCGGAGCTGCGGGCCTGACCGTGCGCACGGGCGTGCGGCTCGGCATCGACGTGGGCCGCGCCCGCGTGGGTGTTGCGCGCAGCGACCCGCACGGCATGCTCGCGACGCCGGTGGAGACACTCGCGCGACGCGAGGAGCCGCTCGCGGGCATCCGTCGCCTCGTTGACGAGCACGAGGCGATCGAAGTGATTGTGGGCCTGCCGCTGTCGCTGAGCGGTGCTGAAACCCCGTCGACCGACGATTCGCGGGCGATGGCTGTCGAGCTTGCCGACGTGCTCGACGTCTCGGTGCGGCTCGTCGATGAGCGCCTCACGACCGTTAGCGCCGCTCGCGGTCTTCGCGAGGCAGGCCGCACCGCAAAGAATTCGCGTTCAGTGGTCGACCAGGCCGCCGCTGTTATTCTGCTTCAGCACGCCCTCGACGTGGAGCGTTCGACGGGCAACCCGCCCGGAACGCTCGTTGAGCCGCACGAAAGACGACCGATCGCGTGACCACTAACGACGCTTGGGACGACATCTTCCGCAGTCAGCCTGATCCGGCGACACCTCCAGCAGGTGACTCTGCTGCCCGATCGGTGTCGACCGGAGAGGCACCGCTCAGCCGCCGCGCCGCGCGCGCGTCAGAAGGCCGACGTCGTGGTTCAGGTCGGGATGCTGGCCGAACCCCACCTGGTGGTTCTCGTCGCCGTCGCCGCTGGCCCTGGGTGCTGCTCGGGTTGTTCTCGTTGCTGCTCGGCATTGGCGCTGCCGGCGCCGCGTATGTGTGGATCAACTATGAGCCCCAGGTGCGCGAGCTTCTCGGCTGGGAGCTCCCCAACGATTACGAAGGCTCGGGAAACGGCACCGAAGTCACCGTGGTGGTGCGGCCAGGAGACATCGGCGAAGACGTCGCGAGAACCCTGCAGCGCGAGGGCGTCACGATGTCGTTCACCGCGTTCTACGAGTTGCTGCTAGCCGACTCGTCGATCGTGCTGTTTCCGGGCACGTATCTCTTGCAGGAGGAAATGTCGGCGCAGTCAGCCCTCGCCATTCTGCGCGACCCCGCCAACCGGGTGACCTCGAGCGTGACCATTCCCGAGGGTACGACGATCATCGACGCCTTAGGGCTTCTCTCGATCGGCACCGAGATTCCCTTCGAAGAGTTCGAGGCCGCAGCAATCGACCCGACGATTTACGGCATCCCCGACGAGGCGCCCAGCCTCGAGGGATACCTCTTCCCGGCAACCTATGAGTTCGAGCCCGGCCTGACCGCTCAGGAGGTCATTCAGGTGCTCGTCGATGAGATGTTCGCGCGCCTGGACGCGCGTGGCGTCGCTCCGGTTGATCGTCACCGCATTCTCACGATGGCCGGGCTCGTTCAACGCGAAGCCGGGCCCAACACCGATGACTTCGGCAAGATCGCCCGCGTGTTCTACAACCGGCTTGAGTCGGGATGGCGTCTTCAGTCCGATGCCACCGTGGCCTACGGCACCGGCAACTTCTCCACGGTGTGGACCACCGATGCAGAACGCGCCGACGCGTCGAACCTCTACAACACCTACGCCAACGACGGTCTGCCGATTGGCCCCATCGGGCTCCCCGGCGAAGTTGCCATCGACGCCGCGATCTCGCCTACGGCGGGGCCGTGGTTCTTCTTCGTGCCGATCAACCTGCAAACGGGCGAGACCGTCTTCACCGAGACGGCTGATCAGCACGAAGCAGCGGTCGAGACGTTGCGGCAATGGTGTCGAGCGAGCGACGAAAACGCCGCCTACTGTGAGTAGACAGCTCGCCGTACTCGGTCACCCGGTCGAGCACTCGCTGTCACCCGTTCTGCATGCCGCGGCCTACGAATACCTCGGGCTCGATTGGCATTACGGGCGTCACGAGGTGCGTGAGCACGAGTTAGCCGGATTCATCGATGGGCTCGATCGCTCATGGCGCGGGTTGTCCGCGACGATGCCGCTGAAAGAAGAGCTGTACCGAATAGCGGATGACGGGGATGACGCAGTCGCGCTCACGGGTGCCGCCAACACGGTGCTGCTGACCGACGACGGCCGTCGTATTGTGCGCAATACCGATGTGGCCGGCATCGAGCGATCGCTGCGCGATGCAGGGCTCGACACCGCTCGTCATGCGGTCATCGCTGGCGCGGGTGCCACAGCGCGATCCGTGCTGGTGGCGCTCGATGGCTTCGGGATGCGCGGCGCCACGATCGCGGTGCGTGAACCCTCGCGCGCAGCCGGCCTCGTCGAGCTCGCCGACACCCTGGGTCTCGAGCTCGACCTGGTGCGGCTCGGTGACCTCGAGCACGTGGTCGAGGGTGCCGACGTCGTCGCCTGGACTCTGCCCAACGGCGTGGGACTCAGCCAGGTGCTGCCGTTCGACGCCCGCACGACGGCCGTGGCCCTCGACGTCACGTATCACCCGTGGCCCGGGCCGCTCGCGGCCCAGTGGCTCGAGGTGGGCGGACGAGTGGCCTCGGGCCGCGACATGCTGCTGCACCAGGCGGTGCGGCAAGTGCGGTTCTTCGTCTCCGGCCAGACCGATGAGCCGCTCGACGATGAAGCGAGCCTCGAGCTCGCGATGCGCACCGCTCTCGACGCGGCCTGAGCGTTCGGTCGGCTCGCGGCGGGCATCCCGCCCCCTGCACCCATGGGAGAATGGCCTCATGCTGCGTTGGTTGACCGCCGGAGAATCCCACGGCCCCGAATTGATCGCCGTTCTTGAGGGGATGCCCGCTGGCGTCCCCGTGCTGCGCGAGTCGATCCAAGCCGACATGCAGCGGCGCAAGCTCGGCTACGGCCGGGGTGCCCGCATGAAGTTTGAGCAGGATGAGCTCACGATCTCGGGTGGCGTGCGCCACGGCCTGAGCATGGGCAGCCCGATCGCGCTGCGCATCGGCAACACCGAGTGGCCCAAGTGGACGACGATCATGAGCGCCGACCCGGTCGACCCTGCTGAACTCACGGGCGCCCGCGGCGCGCCGCTCACGCGCCCGCGCCCCGGCCACGCCGACCTCGTCGGCATGCAGAAATACGGTTTTGACGAGTCGCGGCCGGTGCTCGAGCGCGCGAGTGCACGGGAGACCGCGGCTCGCGTTGCCCTTGGAGCCGTCGCCCGATCGTTCCTGGGCGAACTCGGTATTCGCCTCATCGCGCACACTCTTGCCATCGGGCCGGTTCGTGTGCCCGACGACGCGCCTCTGCCCCTTCCCGACGATGTCGACCGCCTCGACGATGACCCGTTGCGCTGCTTGCACGCCGAGACAAGCGCGGCCATGGTCGCCGAGGTCGACGCCGCTCACAAAGACGGCGACACGCTCGGCGGAGTCGTCGAAGTGCTTGCCTACGGTGTTCCTCCGGGGCTCGGCTCATATGTGCACTGGGATCGTCGGCTCGACGCCAAGCTCGCGGCCGCGCTCATGGGCATTCAGGCCATCAAGGGTGTCGAGGTCGGTGACGGCTTCGAGACGACCCGCCGCCGCGGTTCAGCGGCCCACGACGAGCTCGTGGTTGACGATGGCGTGATCGAGCGCTTGAGCGACCGGGCCGGGGGCACGGAGGGCGGCATGAGCACGGGCACCGTTTTGCGCGTGCGGGCAGGCATGAAGCCCATCGCCACGGTGCCGCACGCACTGCGCACGGTTGACACCTCGACCGGCGAGGCCGCGGCGGCTCACCACCAGCGCTCCGACGTGTGTGCGGTACCGGCCGCCGGCGTGGTTGCCGAGGCCATGGTCGCGCTCGTGCTTGCCGAGGCAATGCTCGAGAAGTTCGGGGGCGACTCGATCGACGAAACGCGCCGCAACCTCGAGGGCTACCTCGCTGCCATTCCGCCAACCCTCACGACCGCCGTCTCCGACGGCCGCGCGTAGCCGGGGCTCGCGTCACTCGTGGCAGACGCTGAAGACGGTCTGGTCGGTGCTGAGCAGTGGCCAGCGGTCGTGCTCATCGGGCCTCCTGCCGCTGGCAAGTCGCGGGTCGGCAAGCGCCTCGGGCGCATCCTTGAGACAGATTTCATCGACACCGATCGTGAAATCGTGGCCGCCCACGGGGCGATTTCTGACATCTTTGCCGTGCGAGGCGAGGCTGCTTTTCGCGAGATCGAAGCGGCCGCCGTGGCCGACGCTCTCACCCACGCGGGAGCGGTAGTTGCTCTCGGCGGTGGTGCCGTCATGACCCCGAGCGTGGCCGAAGCGCTGGCGGGGCTGCCCGTTGTTCTCCTCACCGTGAGCGCTGCGGCCGCTACTGAACGACTCGACCCCGAGACCCGCCCTCTGGTGCGCGATGGCATCGATGCCTGGGTCGCGCTCGTCGACACGCGCATGCCTACCTACACCGCACTGGCCTCGGCGACGTGGGATACCTCGTCGCGCCCTATCGATCACATTGCCGCTGAAATCGCTGAGTGGGTGCGCGATCGCGCAGCCTCGGCAGGAGACTCATGACCACGACGACCGTCATTCCGGTGAGCGGGCCACCCGCGTACGACGTTCACGTGGGCCGTGGACTGCTCGCTGAGCTTGCCTCCGTGCTTCCTCCCGCCGCGACGAAGGTGCTTGTCATTCACGCGCCGCCACTCGCCGCGCACGCCGAAGCCGTGCGCGAACAGCTTGCCGGGCGGGTCGAGGTGTTGCTCGCCGAAGTGCCCGACGCCGAAGCGGCCAAGCGCATCGAAGTTGCAGCGTTCTGCTGGCAAATCATGGGACAAACCGATTTCACGCGAACGGATGCGGTCGTCGGCCTGGGCGGAGGAGCAACGACCGACCTCGCCGGCTTCGTCGCCGCGACGTGGTTGCGCGGTGTCGCGGTCGTTCAGGTTCCGACGACCGTGCTGGGAATGGTCGACGCGTCGGTGGGCGGCAAGACCGGCATCAATACGGCCGAGGGTAAGAACCTCGTCGGCGCGTTCTGGGCGCCGACTGCCGTGCTGTGCGACCTCGACCTCCTCGACGAGCTTCCGCAGAATGAGATTCTCGCCGGGTTTGCCGAAGTCGTGAAGTGCGGCTTCATCGCCGACCCCGTCATCCTCGAGTTGCTCGAGGCCGATGTGAGCGTCGCGACCGACCGCACGAGCCCCGTTTTCCGTGAGCTCATCGAGCGCAGCATCCGCGTCAAGGCGGCTGTCGTCAGCGACGACTTCACCGAGCAGGGCCGACGCGAGATTCTCAACTACGGTCACACGCTCGGTCACGCGATCGAACACGCCGAGCGGTATCGCTGGCGACACGGCGCCGCCATCTCGATCGGCATGGTCTTCGCGGCTGAGCTCTCGCACCTCGCTGGCTCGTTGCCGGCGGAGCAGGTCGACCGCACGCGGCGCATTCTTGCGTCACTCACCCTGCCCACGGGGTACCCGCTCGGTCGTTGGAAGACCCTGCTGGCCACGATGCAGCGTGACAAGAAGACGCGCGCGGGCATGCTGCGCTTCATCGTTCTCGACGACGTGGCAAAGCCACGCGTGCTCAACGGCACTGACGAGTCGATGCTGTTTGCCGCGTACCAAGAGGTAGGGGAGTGAGCGCTCACGCCGGTAGGGTGACGCCATGACCGCAGTCACGCGCGTGCTCGTGCTCAACGGGCCGAACTTGAATCGCCTCGGCACGCGCGAGCCCACGATCTATGGCACAGCAACGCTCGACGAGTTGCGCTCTGAGCTCAGCTCGGCCGCCGAGGGTGTCGACATCGACCTTCGACAGTCGAATGACGAAGCCGAGCTCATTGGCTGGCTTCATGACGCGGTGGATGCTCGCACCCCGGTCATCCTGAACCCGGCAGCCTTCACCCACTACAGCTACGCACTGCGCGACGCGGTCGCCCTCGTGACAGAGGCGGGCATCCCGGTCATTGAAGTTCACCTCTCGAACCCGCACGCCCGCGAAGAGTTTCGCCACACGAGTGTCATCTCGGGGGTCGCGACCGGAGTGATCGCCGGTTTTGGATTCGGCTCGTATCGACTCGCGCTGTCGCAGCTGCTGCACGCTCAATAGGGCGCCGGCACGCGCGTCGACTAGACTTTCGCGGCGGCGCGCTCGCGCGCTCGATCTCTTTGCTCCTCTCTGAAACGGACTTCACGAACTCATGGCGACTACTAACGACATCAAGAACGGCAGCGTGCTCAACCTCGATGGGCAGCTCTGGAACGTCATCGAGTTCCAGCACGTCAAGCCGGGCAAGGGCGGCGCATTCGTGCGCACCAAGATGCGCAACGTCATGAGCGGCAAGGTCGTTGACAAGACGTTCAACGCGGGCACCAAGGTCGACTTCGCGATCGTTGACCGCCGTGACTACCAGTACCTCTACCAAGACGGTGCTGACTATGTCTTCATGGACACCACGGATTACGAGCAGGTCACCGTGCCCGCGTCGGTCGTTGGCGATGCCTCGAACTTCATGCTCGAGAACCAGATCGTGACGATTGCCATGAACGAGGGTGCGCCGCTGTACCTCGATCTGCCCGTGTCGGTCATTCTTGAGGTCACCTACACCGAGCCTGGCCTGCAGGGCGACCGCTCGACCGGCGGCACGAAGCCTGCCACGGTCGAGACCGGCTATGAGATTCAGGTTCCGTTGTTCCTGGAAACGGGCACCAAGGTCAAGGTCGACACGCGAACGGGTGACTACCTGGGCCGCGTTAGCGAGTAGTGAGCGCTCGTAGCAAGGCCCGCAAGCGGGCCCTCGACATGCTCTACATTGCCGACGTGCGGCAAGTGCCCATCGCCGAGATTCTCGGCGAAGAGGCTCGACGTGCCGCTGCTGCGCCGCAGCGAGCATCGAGCTGGCCCTACGCCGAACAGATCGTGCGCGGTGTTGACGACTCGCTAGCCGAGATTGATGCCCTGATCGAACAGCACGCGGTGGGCTGGACTCTCGCGCGCATGCCTGTCGTTGATCGGGCGATATTGCGTCTTGCGACGTGGGAACTCCGTGAGAACCCCGACATCCCCACCGCCGTGGCGATTGCCGAGGCGATGGAACTCGCGAGCGTACTGTCGACCGATGACAGCGCACCTTTCGTCAACGGTGTGCTCGGGGCTATTGCCGACGACGTTCGCGCGTAGTGCGGCAGCGTCTGTGACGCTTGTGTGACGTTCTGTTTCACTGCGTGTCGTCCTATGTCTGGCCGGTTTGCCGGTGGGCGAGGGCGGCTCGTACGGTGGCGTCATGTCATTGACCGAGTCCACCACCGCCGTGTCGCCGGCGCTGCCGGTGTCGCTGCGCGGCGTTGGGCGAACCTTCCCGGGTGTGCGCGGCGCTGAACCGCGCGTGGTGCTTCGGGATGTTCAGCTCGACATTGCTCCCGGCGAGATCGTAGCCCTGCTCGGCCCGTCGGGCTGCGGCAAGTCGACGCTCTTACGACAGATCAGTGGCCTTGACCGTCCCACGTCGGGAACCTTGACGATCGACCGCACCGCGGTCGCGCCCGCCGACCAGCGCTCGGCCGTGGCATTTCAGGAGCCCCGGCTCTTGCCGTGGCGCACGGTTGCTCGCAACATCGAACTGGGCCTGCCGCGCGGCCTCGATCGTCGCCAGGGTGCCGCTCGCGTTGCCGAGCTGCTCGAGCTTGTGCAGCTGTCGCACGCCGCGGGTCTCAAGCCGCGCGAAATCTCCGGCGGTATGGCCCAGCGCGTCTCGCTTGCTCGTGCTCTCGCCCGCGGACCCGGAGTGCTCTTGCTCGATGAGCCTTTCGGGGCGCTGGATGCTCTCACGCGCCTGACGATGCAAGACCTGTTGGTCGACATCCACCGAGCTGAACCGGCCACGATTGTTCTCGTCACCCACGACGTTGATGAAGCCCTCGCTCTTGCCGATCGCATCGTTTTGCTCGGCACGCGTCACGATCGCGCGGGAGCGACCATCAGCATGATCCTCGACGTTCCCGGCGCTCGGCCTCGGGACCGAGCATCCGTTGTCTTGACCCGCCTTCGGGCGAAGCTGCTCGACGTGCTCGGAGTCCCGAGCCATCACGGCGGCTAGCTCGCCCCATCGACCGCACCACCTGTTCCGCTACCACCCCACCACCCGGTCACCTGACCACCAACCGAAAGGCCATCATGAGCACCCGCACCCGTCTGACCCTGCTGACTGCGAGCATCGCGGTAGTAGCTATGGCCATGACCGGCTGCGTTGCCGGTGAAGGCACTGCTGCCCCCGAGCCCACCGAGGGCGCCGAGTGGAGCGACACCACGCTCACCCTCGACTTTGCGACCTACAACCCGTTGAGCCTCATCATCAAAGATCAAGGCTGGCTCGAGGCCGAGCTGGGCGATGAGGTCACTGTTGAGTGGGTGCAGTCGGCCGGCTCGAACAAGGCGAACGAGGCCCTCCGCGCCGGTGCGATCGACGTCGGATCGACGGCCGGCTCTGCCGCGCTTCTCGCGCGCTCGAACGGCAGCCCCATCCAGGTGATCAACATCTTTACGCAGCCGAACTGGGCCGCGATCGCGGTTCCGACCGGCAGCGACATCACCTCGGTCGCCGACCTCGCCGGCCGCACCGTGGCTGCAACGAAGGGCACCGACCCCTACTTCTTCTTGCTGCAAGCATTGGCAGAAGAGGGCCTCACGCTGGCCGACATCAGCCTGCAGAACCTGCAGCACGCTGATGGCAAGACCGCTCTCG
>JBJOPU010000021.1:0-11490 GCA_046050505.1 Actinomycetota bacterium | reverse complement strand
GAGATGTCAGGCGGGCTAGTGCAACAGACCGCCGCCGACCGCCAGAACGTTCTTCTCCCCCGCCTCAACCCGGAACGGGAACCTGTTTTGTTTGGGCGGTAGCGGGCAGTTGAAGGCATAGCTGAACGCACACGGCGGCAAGATCGCAGTGTTGAAGTCGAGCGTGATCGTGCCATCGGGGTTCGGGGCGAGAAACAGGAATCGGCCGACGCTGTAGGTGTCGTCGCCGTTCGTCGCGTCGGCGAATACGAGTTGCAACGCTCGACCCGACTTGAACGCGGCGATGTCGTATTCGACGCCATCGTGGGTGAAGCGAATCTCGCCCGGAACGACTTCGCCGCGGGTCTTGCCATCGTCTTTCAAGTGCTCAAAGCCCACCACGGTACCGCCGTCGATCTCGCGGAAGGTTCCCGTCACCACCCATTCGGGCGCGTAGTCGAAAGCGTCGATTCCGCCGAAGTTCTGGATGCCCTCGCTCTGGGCGTCCCACACGCGCAATGCATACAGCCCGTCGTCGCCCGCGATGACGAAGCCCGTGGTGTGCTCGTTGAAGACAATGGCACTGGGCTCGGCATCGTCTTTGCCGCGAACCAGCACCGTGCCATCAACGAGCGCGCCATCAACATGGATGCCCTCCGAGGCCTCCGCCGTGACGAGAAGCCCGCTCGTACCGGAGGGCGCGGGAGCCCAGCGACCGGGCACTCCCCACACCGTTTGCTCATCGGCGACCCACTGAGTGTTGACGAGCGCGAGCGGACCTTGGGGTTGCACTGCTGCCAACGCTCGACGCTCGCGGAACACCGCGTAGCGCTCTGCAGGAGTGGGTGGGGCGGCGTCAGTCATGTGTCCATCCTGGTGGTGTCGATGCTCTCTCGAGTGCAACTGTCACGGCCGTGCTGCGATTCCCTGCGCGACGAGAATCCCCGCGCTAGAACAGCGCTGACGGCCGCGCAAGTCCCACGACGAGCACGAGCAGGGCAAGGCCGTTGGCGATGGTCACCGCTGTGTGCAGAGCATCCGTTCGCGCGGCGGTCATGGCGCTCAGATGCCAGCGACGTTCGATCATCCAGGTCAGCGCGGCCAGCACGAGAATCACGATCGTCAGAACGCGCACGATCGGTGCCGGTGGCGCACCGACGACGATGCCGACCACCTGGTAGAGCGCAACGATCCCCCAGGGCACGATCGCGAGAGATGCGCCGAGACTGTACGGCCACGCTGACGGTCGAAGCTCAGCCGCGCCCCGGCCGTGCACCCACAGCACGCCGACGGATGCGGCGGCGACGGCGTAGATGAGAACCAGCGTGCCGGCTTCGGCAATGCCATTGAGCTGCGCGACCAAGAACACCGTGATGCCCGCGACTTGCGACAGCTCGAGCGCACGAACTGCGCGCAACCGCGACGGCGAAGCCCCCCGCGACTGGAGAAGCAACGCTGCTGCTCGACCCACGACAGACACCAGCAAGACGAGCGACGACGCCGCGGCGAGGTCGACGCTCGCGAAGACTCCTGGCGACCCAATCGGCAACGAGAGGGAAACCGGAAGAACGATCGACGCTTGGTTGACAGCGACAACCCCCAGCGCGATCGCGATCACCAGGGGCGCGGCAACGCCTGCAATCGCAAGCAATCGCGACGGCGACACCGTCGTGGGAGAAGTCGATGTCATGGCGTTCCCTTCTGGCCGGCACCGCGCCGTGCCCGTAGGGCGGACGGGACTTGAACCCGTGACCGATGGATTATGAGTCCACTGCTCTAACCAGCTGAGCTACCGCCCCGTGCATCGCTGTCGGTCGCGACCGTCGACGCAGGCCCACTCTACCGATCAGGATCGACCCACTCAGGGAGCAATCGCACCGCGATCGTCATCCACCGGGTCGATCACGGTCTCACCGCGATAGAGCGCTTCGAACGTGTCGAGAGTGCGATTGATGTCGTGCCCCTCGACGATGCGCAGGCTCTCACGCTTGAACTCGAGCAACTCGTCGTGCGGCATCGTAAACACACGAGTAAGGAGCTCGGCGAACTGCACGATATTGCCCGGCTCGTAGAGAAAACCGTTCTCGCCGTCGTGGATGAGGTGGGGAAGTGCCATCGCGTGCGCGCCAATGACGGGCAAGCCCGAAGCCATGGCCTCCATCGTCGCGATCGACTGCAATTCGGCACGAGAGGGCATGGCGAAGACGGATGCTCGCGTCAACTGCTGCCGCAAATACGACTCGGGCGCGTGCCCAGCGAAGTGCACGCGATGAGAGATACCCAGTTGAGCAGCAAGGCGTTCGAGAGCCGGACGCTGCTCACCGTCTCCGATGATTTCCACCTTCACGTCGAGTGCCGCGTCGAGCTTCGCCGCGGCACGCAGCAGCTCTTCGATGTGCTTCTCTGCCTCGACGCGCCCGACGAACAGCACGACGTTCTCGTGTCGCGGTTCGAAGTTTGGCGTGTAGTGATCGATGTGCAGCCCACAACTGATGGGGTGCACGTCGACAACTTCGGTGTACTTCTCTAGGTAATCGGCAGCTTTGCGCGTCGGAGTGGTCACGGCCTCGGCGAGCCCGAACGTTCTGCCGGCCGCCTTCCACGCCATGCGGATCGCTGGCTCACGAAGGGCGCCGATAAACGGCGTGAATTGCAACGCGTTTTCGGGCATGAAGTGGTTGGTGCCGATCACGCGAATGCCGCGCTTGACGGCTTGACGCGCCAAGCCGCGGCCGACCACGATGTGCGACTGGAAGTGCACCACATCGGGCTTGACCGCCTCAAGAATGCGCGCGGCGTTCTGTTCGATGCGCCACGGGAGGGCGTAACGCAGCCACGGGTGCGCGTACCAGCGCCACGAGCGCAGTCGATGCACGGTCATGGGCTGATCTTCATGAACCTCGGTGCGCGTGACATTGGGGCCGCCCTCAGAACCGGGCGCAACGATGTGTACCTCGTGGCCGCGCTCGATGAGTCCGGCAGCCAACCGTTCGGCGAACTTCGCGGCACCGTTCACGTCGGGGCCGAAAGTGTCGCAACCGATTAAAACGCGGAGGGGGCGGCTCGATGAGCTGCCGTCGTGCGGAGCATCAGGCACAGTGGTGGTGATCCTTGCTTCTCAGTGGTGGGCGGTGCTCGAGCGTGCACGCGAGCGCGCCAGGGAGAGGAATACCTGGGCTCTACGCTACCGCAGGAGCGGCTCAGCGAGGCCGCGGCATCCCGATCAGTGGTGGGTCTGCGGGTGATGCTTCGCCAACTGAATGACGCCAAAAATGGCGACCGCGCCCGCAACAACGGCGGTAATCATGAACGCCGCAGGTACCAGCGATGCTTCGCCGAGCACGATGACCCCGATGAGAACGGCAACGAGCGGATCGACCACCGTGAGACCCGCGATCACGAGGTCGGGTGAGCCGACCGAGTAAGCCGTCTGGACGAAGTAGCTCCCGAGTGCCGCCGATGCGAGCAGGGCGATGATGGCGACGACGGTCAACCACTCGAAGTTGTTGTTGAGAATGCGGTTGATCGCAACCTTGGCGAGAGTCGCCACGAAGCCGAAGAGCACTCCCGCACCAATGATGTAAAACATCGCACCCACGACGTGCCGGGCGAACGCAAAAGCCACGGCAAATGCCGCCAGAATCAGCCCCAGAATGCCCAAGATGATGAGCAACTGCACCTCGGTGATCTCCTGCTCAATAGCAAAGACCGCCGCAATCGCGACAAAAATCCCGACGCCGCTCACACACATCGCAATCGCGCGAATGGCGTGACGATCGAGCTTGATCTTCGAGATGCGCGCATTGAGCACCGCGGTGATGACGAGGGCGACGACGCCGAGGGGTTGGACAACGATCAGTGGAGCGAAGCCCAAGCTCGTCAGCTGAAAGACGATTGCGAGACCCAAGAGAAGCGTTCCAATGACCCACGACGGCCGCGCGAGCAAGTGCATCAGTTGGCGGATGCTGAGCCCGGCCTTTTCGCCGTCACCGTGGCTCACCTCAACACGCGTGACACCCTGGTGCTGCAGTTGGGCGCCCAGAGACAGAAACACCGCCCCGACAAGCGCAATGGGAACGCCAATCGCTTGGTAGGGAGTGAGCGTGATCTGCTCGGTCAAGTCACTCAGCTCGGGCGGCACCCGGTCAATCTACCCCGCGCGGCGCCGATATTCTGGATGAATGGCCGCCCTTTCCATCTGCATTACCGGCGAGCCGGTTCTTCACACCATCGCCGCCGAGGTCGAGGTCATCGACGATGCCCTGCGCGCGCTCGTCGCGGAGATGTTCGAGACGATGGAAGCGGCGCCCGGTGTCGGTCTCGCGGCCCCGCAGATCGGCGTCGGCACGCGGGTATTCGTCTACGACTGGACGGATGACGACGCGGTGCGGTGGCGCGGAGTCGCGATCAATCCTGAGCTGCTCGTGAGCCCTCCCCCGGTGCTCGACGCAGACGAAGAGAACGACTCCGAAGGGTGCTTGTCGGTGCCGGGTGAGCGATATCCCCTGGTGCGGTCGGAACGCGCACTTCTGCGTGCCATCGATCTCGATGGCGAACCCTACGAAATCGATGCGACGGGGTGGCTCGCGCGCATCTTCCAGCACGAATACGACCATCTCGACGGCGTTCTCTACGTTGACCGGCTCGCGCACCCCCACAATCGTGCCGCCGCCAAAGCCATTCGCAAGCGATCGTGGGGGTCACCCGGCCGCAGTTGGCTGCCCGGGCGCGATCACCTCGACAGCTGAGTCAGCCGATCGACCGGGCTACTGCCAGCCGAGCGCGCGCAACGCCGCGGCTGTCGCCGCGGCCCCGATGATCACCAGGATGAACGGCACTCGCAGCGCGAAGAGCGCTGCTGCCACACCTAACGCCGGCAGCCGTGCGTCAATCACGACTCCCTGCCCATCACCGATCGTCTGCACGACAATCAGCGCTGAAAGCAGCGCGACGGTCGTGAGCTCGGCAGTGCGTGCAGCCGTGGGCGCCTCCAGCACGCGGGGCGGCACCAGGTAGCCGAGCAGCTTCGTGCCGAGCACGAGAATCGACGCCAGCAGGATGATCTGCCAAATCGTCATGCGGCACCCCCTTCGCTCGTTCGCGAGCGCGCGTCGAACAGGTTGGGCACACCGACAATGACCGCAACGAGGGCTGCGACCAGTACCGGTACGCCCTGCGGAAGCGCCGGCAGCAGCACAGCGGCAACCACCGCCGCTCCGACGGCCACAGCAACGGGCTGGAGGGCGCGAAGTCGCGGCCACACGAGGCCCAGGAAGGCCGCCCCCGCGGCCGCATCCAACCCGAACTGACGCACATCGCCGAGGAGGTCGCCCACGATCGCGCCCACCAAGGTCATGAGGTTCCAGCCGACGTAGATGATGGCGCCCGTCGCCCAGAACCCCACACGCTGACTTGCCAGGGTCGGCTGGGCTGTCGCTACCGCCGTCGACTCATCGATCGTCAGATGGCCGGCCAGCAGTCTCTTGGCCCACCCCGGCCCAATAATGGGCGACACGCGGATGGCGTAGAGGCCGTTGCGCAGCCCCAGGAGGGCCGCGCCGGCAATCGCCGCCGGGCCCGCCGCAACTCCACCGGATGCGAGTACCCCGATGAGCGCGAACTGAGAGCCACCAGAAAACATGATGAGGCTCAGCACACACGCTTGCGCAATCGTGAGACCCGACGCCACGGCAAGGGCTCCGAACGAGATTCCATATGCCGATACCGCCAAGCCCACCGCGAGAGACGCGCGCCAGGCGGTTCTGCGCTCAGCTTCGGCGCTCATCGTCGACAGGTGTCGATGCGGCGGCCGCGCGGACGATTTCGAGCAGAGCCTCGGGCTCTACATCTTTGTAGACCACCGCGAACACTCCCGCGCGCACCGCTTCGGCCACGTGATCGTCGAGATCGAGGGCTGTTGCGAGCACGATGCGGGGCGCAGGCCCGAGCTCGCGAACCATCGCATCGGTCGTGATGCGCGCGCTCGCGGCAAGGCCGTTGACGCGGGGCATGTGGAGATCGAGAACCACGACGTCGGTGGGCTCTCGTCGCACGATCGCGAGCGCTCGCGCACCATCACCGGCCTCGCCGACGACCTCGATGTCAGGCTGAGACTCGAGAATCATGCGCCAGCCAGCCCGTTGGAGCGGGGCGTCATCGGCGATCAGCACACGCACGACAGAAGCGGACGATCGGCTGCTCACGAGCGATCCAGCTTCACCCCGTGAACACCATTGTGAAACCGGAGTGCCGGAAAAACGACCGAGAGCGAGAACCCGACTCCGGGAACGGTCGACGCGCTCAAGATGCCCCCATACAGCTCGGCGCGGGCGCGCATCTCCCGAATGCCCAGGCCCGTGGGCTCATCGGTCAAGGCCTTGAGGTCGTCGTCGATCGTGTAGCCCACGGCCGTCGCATCGTTCGGGTCAAGCCCTTCACGCCGCGCCGAGGAGCGAATGCCGTCGTCGTCGACCTTGACATGCAACCCTTCCGCACCCCACGTGAACGTGACGCGTGCCTCGGTTTGAGGGCCACCGTAGCTGAGGGCGTTCGCGAGCGCTTCTTGCAAGATGCGATAGATCGCGAGCTCAGCGCCCTGTTGAAGGTCGAAGGGTTCACCCGACTCTTCAAAGACCACATCGAGGCCGCTCTCGCGCATCACAGCGAAGAGTTCGCGCGTCGACTTCAACCGCGGCTGGGGCGATGCGCTCACCTCACCTTCGCGAGCCACGCCCATGACCCGCCGTAAGTCACCGAGCGTCGAGCGCGCCGACTCCGCAATGACGGCCGCAGCGCGCGCCGCCGCAGATGGATCAGCGGTTGCCGCGTAGCGCGCACCATCTGCTTGGCTGATGATGACCGAGAGCGAGTGAACAGACACCTCGTGCAGTTCGCGAATGATGCGCAGCCGACCCGCTTGCTCGGCAAGGCCAAGCTCCAGATCAATACGTTGGCGCTCCGCAGCCGCACGATCAAATGCCGTACGGCGTGCCCTCCCGCGCGCGCGCAGCCACGCCACGAGAACCACGATCACGAGAACCACCAGAACGACGGATGCTGCGGCGAGGGCCACAATCAGCATCATCGCGTTTGCGCTCACCCAGGCATCCATCGCGGGGTTCCTCTCAAGCGAAAGGTGGAGCGCGAAGGCCGCGAAGGCCTCCGCGAATTGAGGGAGGTGGCTCCCCGACTTGGACTCGAACCAAGAACCTGCCGGTTAACAGCCGGCTGCTCTGCCAATTGAGCTATCGAGGATCGCTGAAACAGCGTGTCTAACGTACCAGAACCACGCCGGTGGTTCTGCGCGCTCAATACCCCGCCGCGGGGTCGACGATGCCCACAAAGCGACCGTCGCCCAAGAAAGCCCGAACGTTCTCGGTGATGCGCCGGGCGAGCAGCGGCGCGGTCATCTCGGGGGTGTCTGCCGAGTGGGAGGTGATCAGGCATCGCGGTTCACCCCACAGCGCGTGATCGGCGTCGAGAGGCTCGGGCGTCGTCACGTCAATGCCCGCGCCGAGAAGCTTTTGCTTACGCAGGGCGATCGCGAGGGCATCCTGATCGACCAGTACACCGCGCGCGATGTTGACGAGCGCTGCCGTGGGCTGGAGCAGCGCAAGTTCGTCGGTGCCGATGAGAGCGCGAGTCTCGGTCGTCGATGCCGCCGCGAGGATCACCACGTCGGCCAACGGCAAGACCTCGTGCAACGACTCGACCGTCACCGTGCGATCAGCGCCCGGCATGTCTCCCGCCGTGCGTCGCACCACAGTGATGACCGAGCGATAGGGCTGGAGCAGACGAATAATCTCGGCGGAGATTCCTCCCGCGCCCACGATCACCACGTGACGCCCGTAGAGCGAGAGTCCCGTGCGAATGGGCGCCCAGGCTGCCGCGCGCGCTTTCGGGGCGAACTCCCGCAATACGGCCTGCGTGAGCGCCACCGCATGCTCGGCGACCGGCTCGGAGTAGGCCCCCTTTGCGCTCGTGAACAGCGGGCCCGAGCCATCGGCGTACTGGGCCAACACCTCGGCGAAGCCATCAACACCGGCCCAGGGCAATTGAACCCACCCGATCGACGGATGCGCCTGAAGAATCTCGGCGAGCTCGTCTGCGCGCTTCTCGCTGAGCCACACGAGACCGCGGGTCTTCTCGCCCACCGAACCCAGAACGCCGCCGCCTTCGGTGACCGCCTCGGAAAAGAACGGCGAGTCCATCGGCGCAACGGCAAGCTCGCCGGGCTCGGGGCGGCGATCGGGCACTCGCCCGTGGCCCGACACCGGGTCTCGGTGTTGATCGGCAACGGCGAACACGGTGTCAGCCGCGAACGTTGCTGAACTCGCCATCCGGTCGCTCGATTTCATGACGCCTCTCTCGTTTCGGGCTTGGGGTCGCCGTCGACCAGCGCCCTCACGATCGAACGCGCGAGAGCTCGGCCAGTCGTTGTACGTAGGGGTGGCCGGGATCATCGAGCACCTCGTCGATACCTCCCATCCCAACAATCGTGCCCCGGTGAAGCACGGCGAGCCGGCGTGAGAGGCGGCGCACTTCGCCGATTTCACTGCTCACAATGAATGCCGCGAAGCCTCGACTGCGCTGAACCTCCGCGAGGTGGCCAAGTATCGTGCCGCGCACCGTTGCATCGATGCCCGCGGTGGCCTCGTCGGCGACGAGCAAATCGGGGTCGAGAACAAGCGCACGCGCAATAGCCACGCGTTGACGTTGGCCACGACTGAGCTCATGCGGGTACTTCGGAATGGTTGCGAGTGTCAGGTGCATGGCGTCAATGGCCTCTGCGACGATTCCGCCTGCGAGCGATTTGGAGAATGCGCGATCCCGCTGGAACAGCGGCACCGCGACGTTCTCCCCGACCGTCAAGTGCGGATCAAGCACGAGCCCCGCGTCTTGCGGAACGTAGCCAACGCGCAGTGCCAGTTCGTCATCGTCGTGTCGACCCAACCGACGGACGTCGACGCCGAGAACCTCTAGCGCTCCACCGACGATTTCAACACCGCGCGACACACTGCGCGAGGTGTATCCCGCCATCACTCGAGCGAGCGTGCTCTTTCCGCTCCCGGCATCGCCGATCACGGCGAGCGTTTCTCCGGGGGCAATATCGAGACTGACCCCCGTCACGGCCTGAACGGCTCGACTGCCGCCACCGCCTCGATACCTCAGCGTGAGGTCTCGGGCGCGTACCGCGGGTTCTGTCACGCGAGAAATCCTAGTCTCCACGCACGCGCCGCCGTTCGGCTTCCAACTCCACCAGTTCGCGTTGAAGGCTTCGATACCGCTCGGGCTCTGCCGTCGAGTCGGTACGTTGCAGTCCCCCGAGAAGCTCGGTCTTGCGGCGTAGCAGGTCACGTTCAATGAGAGACGTCGTCACGCCCTGGCAGTACTCGGCCGCGTGCCCCTCCCGAATCGGCAACGGAGCGATCGCGAGTTGGGTGACGAGAGGGCTGAACGCGGCCGGCGACTCGTCGGTGACGCGTCGGGCCCACTCGCTCGTTCCGTACGCGTCGATTGCGGCCAGCATCGCGTCACGGACGGTTGCGAGGGCGGGCTGGCTGAATGTGGTGTGCAACGCCCGCTGCGCGACGTCGATCGGAATCTCGCCCGGGTGCTGCAGAAGAGCCATGAGCAACTCGCGCTCGAGCCGCGCAACGGGGTCGTTCGGCAACTGAGCGATACCGATCGCGGGCACCACGCCCTCGCTCATCGAGGCTGCGGTATCCCCGGCGGGGATGCTCGGCACTCCCTCCTGCCCCGCGGCGGATGCCACCCGCGCAGCAGGGGCTCGGGCCGGCGCGCGACGCGCGGCACGCACGGCCTGTGCGACTTCGCCCGGCTCCAGACCGATCCATCCCGCAAGGGTGCGGGTATAGCCGATCGACAACGACTCGTCGCGAATGCCCGCGACGATGGGAGCGGTCGACCGCAGTGCGGCAACCCTGCCTTCGACCGTCTCGAGGTCGTAGAGCTCAAGCTGGCGGCGCACCATGAACTCGTACATGGGCTTGCGGCTCTGGACGAGCATCCGCACGGCGTCATCGCCACGTTGCAAGCGCAGGTCGCACGGGTCGAGCCCGTCGGGCGCGACGGCAACATAGGTCTGCGCCGCGAATCGCTGCTCATCGGCAAACGCGCGGCTCGCGGCCTTCTGGCCAGCCTCATCGGGGTCGAACGTGAAGACGACCTCGCCGAGACCGTGTGAGTCGCGGTTATCGACGTCACCCATTACCCGACGGATGATCGTGATGTGGTCACTGCCGAACGCGGTGCCGCACGTGGCCACGGCGGTCGTGATGCCCGCGAGGTGACAGGCCATGACATCGGTGTACCCCTCGACGACGACCACTTGCTTGCCACGCGCGATGTCACGCTTGGCGAGGTCGAGGCCATAGAGCACTTTCGACTTGCTGTAGACGGGCGTCTCGGGAGTGTTGAGGTACTTGGGCCCCTGATCGCTCTCCAGAAGCTTGCGCGCGCCAAACCCCAGGGTTTGGCCCGTGACGTCTTTGATCGGCCAGATCAGTCGACCGCGGAATCGGTCGTAAGGCTTGCGATCGCCTTGGCCTTGCAGCCCCGAGGCGAGAAGCTCTTCTGCCGTGAATCCTTGGCCGCGCAGGTGATCGCCGAGCGCGTCGTACGAGTTGGGGGCAAAGCCGATCGAGAAGCGCTCGGCAGCCGAGGCATCAAAACCGCGCTCCCCGAGAAAATGGCGAGCCGGCTCGGCATCAGGGGTGCCGAGCTGTGCGCGAAAGAACTGCTCCGCGGCATCGTTTGCGGCGAGCAGTCGACTACGGTTTCCCTGATCAGCGGCCGGTCCGCCGTCTTCGTAGTGCAGCGTGTAGCCGAGGCGACCAGCGAGCCGCTCGACGGCTTCACTGAATGTGACGTGGTCCATTTTCTGCAAGAACGTGAAGACGTCGCCGCCTTCGCCACAGCCGAAGCAGTGATAGAAACCGACTTGAGGGCGCACGTGAAAACTCGGGCTGCGCTCGTCGTGAAAGGGGCACAGCCCCTTCATTGAGCCAACACCTGCGCTCTTGAGCGTGACGTAGTCGCCCACGATGTCGGCAAGATTCGTGCGCGACCTGACCTCGTCGATGTCGCTTCGTCGAATCAGGCCTGCCACAGCGCTGATTCTAGGCCCGGTGCGCTGGAGGCAATCATCAGGTGTGCGCCGCTACGGGACCAGGCGCTCGTGCCAGGCCATCGCGCTCTGGTCGGTGAGCGACGCGACTTGGTCGACGATCACCCGTCGACGGCTCGCATCGTCACGGGCCTCGGCAAAGTCATCGGCAAACGCGCGATCGAGGGCGGCCGGACCGATGTGCCAGAGGGCGTCTGCCAGCTCGGCGAGCACGGCGCGCTGGCGCGCGTAGATGGGCTGCCGCGCGTTCGTCGACATGACGTTGGCCGCGACGATTCCCTTGAGCACCGCGATCTCGGCTTGCGTCTCGAGCGGAACCACGACATCCGCCCCGAATCGTGCGAGCAGGGCGTGTGGATGGC